>CAZLBJ010000068.1:0-8009 GCA_964557755.1 uncultured Thermoanaerobaculia bacterium | reverse complement strand
AGGTTGCGCCACAGCTCGTTGCCGCCGAGCTGGCTGGTGAAGTAGAGGTCGGCACGCCCGTCGCCGTCGACGTCGGCGGCGGCGACGCCGTTGCCGTGGTCGTAGTGCACCGGCTTGTAGCGCAGGCCGGCGTCGTCGACGATCAGGTGGCGGAAGCTGATGCCGCTGGCGTCGACGCGGTCGGCGAACGAGAAGCCATGGAAGACGCCGAAGCGGGGCCGGGTGGCGAGCTGCGCCTCCTGGCGCGCCGGCAGCGCGTCGAGCCCCATGTCGCTCGGCACCTGCAGCGGCTTGCGCTCCTGGGCCGGGGCGGTGGCTGCGAAGGCGGCGCTCAGCGTGAGAGCCACGGCGATCCGGGATAGACGTACGACCATGCTGCGCCCTTTCTGCGATCTGCTACCGCTCACGATCTCGGACGCGGCGCGCACCCTCCCGCTTCCCGCACGCCGCTCCCCTGCTCGAACGGCAAAGTATACTGCCCGCGTGGTGCGCCGTCCCCTCCTCGCCGTCCTCCTCCTCGCCTTGCTGTGCAGCGGCCCGGCCGCCGGACAGGAGCCCGCCGAGGCGCTGCGCCAGGCGCGCGCGAGGCTGGCGGCCGGCGACCCGGACGGCGCCGCGGCAGTGCTGGCGCCGCTGGCCGCCGAGCCGGCGTCGGCGCCGCCCGCGGTGCTCGCCTTCCTCGCCGGCCTGCGCGTCGACCAGGGCCGTGCCGAGGAGGCGCTCGCCCTGCTGGCGCCGCGCCTCGAAGGCGCCGGGCCGGCGGAGGCCGAGCTGCTGTTCGTCGCCGCCCGCGCCGCCCGCGCCCTCGGCCGCGGCGAGGAGGCCGAGCGCCACCTCGCGCGCTCCGCCGCCCTGGCGCCGCAGTCGCGCGCCGCGGTGCTGCTCGCCACCCTGCGCACGCAGGCGGAGCGCCACGCCGAGGCCGCCGCCCTGCTCGCCCCCATCGTCGAGGGCGACGCCTTCGCCGCCACCGTCGCCGCCGACCCCGGCTTCGCCCACGAGATCCTCGTCCACTACGGCACCACACTGGTCGCCCTGAGTCGCGCGGCGGACGCGGTGCCGCACCTGCGCCGCGCCGCCGAGCTGCGCCCGGACGACGCCGCCGCCTGGAAGCTGCTCGGCCGGACGCTGGTCGAGAGCGGCGAGGTCGACGCGGCGCGCCAGGCGCTGGCGCGGGCGCAGGAGCTGGAGGAGGCGGCGCACCGGCGGGCGGTCGAGGCGACGGAGCGGCGCGAGGAGGCGCGCGGCCTCGTCGAGCGCGCCGTCGCCCTGCACGGCGAGGGGAAGCACGCCGAGGCACTGGAGCTGCTGGCCCGCGCCGCCGAGCTGGCGCCCGCCGACCCGGTGCCGCGCATGCTGGAGGTGCGCCTGCTGGTGTCGCTCGAGCGCCGCGACGAGGCGCTGGCGGCGGCCGACGCGCTGGTCGCGCAGGTCCCCTCGAGCCCGGAGGTCCTCCACCTGCGCGGCATGGCGCGCTGGTCGTTCGGCGACGCGGCCGGCGCCGAGGCCGACCTGCGGCGCGCCCTCGAGCTCGACCCCGAGCACCGCGAGGCGCTCACCGGCCTCGCCCTGGCGCTGATGGCGCAGCAGCGCCTGGCGGAGGCCGGCGAGGTGCTCGACCGCGTCCTCGCCCGCTGGCCGGACGACGCCACCGCCCGCCGCGCCCGCGGCCGCCTCGACGACCTGCGCTGACGGCCGTCAGCCGTCGTCCTGCTGCCCCTGCCCGCCCTCGCCGGCGGCTTCCTTGCGAGCCTCCTCCGCCTCCGCCTCGGCGCGCCGCCGCGCCGCCGCCTCGAGGTCCGGGTGGCGGGTGTGGAAGTCGGTCGCTCCCTGGTAGGCGTGCGCCAGGGCGAGTAGCGGCCCCTCGCCGAAGAGCCGGCCCTGGAAGGTGATCGAGGTCGGCGTGCCGTCGGAGCGGAAGCCGTTCGGCACCACCACCGCCGGGTGGCCGGTGAGGTTGGTGGCGAGCAGGTTCGAGCCGCCGAAGGAGGGCACGACGTAGGCGTCGAGGCCGTCCATCATGCGCCCCCACTCGCGCATCAGGAGCGTCCGCACGCGGTTGGCCTGGATGTACTCGACGGCCGGGATCAGGCGCGCCTGGCGGAAGACGTTGGGCCACGCTTGCTCGATCTGGCGCACCAGCAGGTCGTCGCGGCCAGAGCGGGTGAGCTCGTCGAAGGCCGCCGCCGCCTCGGCGCCGAGCAGGAACGACAGCGCGTCGATCGGCAGATCGCCCGGCAGGGTGATCGGCACCAGGTCGACGCCGAGGCCGCGCACGACGTCGAGCGCCGCGAGGTCGAGCGCCCGCCACTCCGCCTCGTCCTCGCGCTCCTCCTCGAACAGCGCCGGCGTGAAGCCGACGCGCAGGCGGCGCACGTCGAGGCGCGGGTCCCAGTGGAAGGGGGCGTCGACCGCGGTCGGGTCCTCGCCGTCGGCGCCGTGGATGGCGGCGAAGACCAGCGCGCAGTCCTCGGCGCTGCGGCAGATCGGCCCCACTTTGTCCATCGTCCACGACAGCGCCATCGCGCCGCTGCGCGGCACGCGGCCGAAGGTGGGGCGCAGGCCGCTGGCGCCCACCCGCGTCGACGGCGAGACGATCGAGCCCCAGGTCTCGGTGCCGAGCGAGAAGCCCACCAGCCCCGCGGCGGTGGCCGCCGACGAGCCGGCCGAGGAGCCGGAGGAGCCCTGCACCGGGTGCCACGGGTTGCGCGTGCGGCCGCCGAACCAGACGTCGCCCCAGGCGAGGGCGCCGAGGGTCGTCTTGGCCACCAGCACGGCGCCGGCGGCGTCGAGGCGCTCGACCACCGTTGCGTCGCGCTCGATCACCTGGTCGCGGTAGGGCGTCGCGCCCCAGGTGGTCGGGTAGCCGGCCACCGCGAAGAGGTCCTTGGCGCCCCACGGCACGCCGTGCAGCGGGCCGCGCCAGTCGCCGGCGTCGAGCGCGCGGTCGGCGGCGTCTGCGGCTTCCAGCGCGCGCTCACGGGTGACGGTGACGACGCACTCGAGCAGCGGGTCCCAACGCTCGAGCCGGTCGAGGTACATGCGGGTGAGGTCGGCGGAGCGCAGCCGCCGCTCGCGCAGCAGGCGCGACAGCTCGGCGACGGAGGCGAAGGCGAGCGCCTCCGCCGCCTCGGGGCCGTCGAAGCGGCCGCCGTGCGCCGGCGGGCGCGGCTCCGGCCGCTCGCCGGCGGCGGCGGCGGAGGCCGGCGGCGGCGGCGCCGCGCCGGGGGGCAACGGGTCGAAGCGGAAGGCCGGCGCCAGGTCGTTGGGCAGCGCCACCTCGCGGATGGCGAGGTAGGCGTCGCGCTGCTCGGCGAGGCCGGCGAGCATCAGCTCGCGCTCGGCGTCGGTGAACTCGAGGCCGGTGAGCTCCTCGGCGCGGGCGAGGGCGGCGGCGGTGATGCCGCCCTCCGTCTCGGCCTCCTGGGCGAGGGCGGCGCGCAGCGGCCCGGCGCCGAGGCCGACGGCACCGGCCCAGGCGAGGAAGCGGCGGCGGTCGAAGCCCGCAGCGGGCGGGCGGGCGGCGGACGGGACGGTGCGTTCGGGCGTCATCCGGCGATTCTACCCAGCCGCCCGGGAACCCCGCGGCGGCGGGCGGAACCGGGGCCGGCAAGGTCTTTGCTTCCATACCGTGGCGACTGCTAGGAGAGTTTCGCAGACGCACCCGAACAACCGCACGAGAGAGGACCACGGAGATGGCTAATACGAAGGGCACCACGAGCCGGGCGACCACGACCGGCGGCAAGGGTGGCGGCAGCCAGTCGGGCGCGGCGCAGACCCGCTCTACACAGGCCGGCTCGACGAAGACCACCGGGAGGACGACGACGAATGCGCCTCGCAAGACCGCCAGCACGACCTCCGCTTCCACCGCCGGCACCCAAGCCGGCACGGCCAAGACCCGATCGACCGGCACCCCCGCCAAGACCGGATCATCCAAGGCCGCCGGTGCGAAAGCCGCCGGCTCCGCCACCCAGACGTCCAAGCTGAAGGCGGGCGCCGACAAGGCGAAGGCCGCCGCCAAGAGCGGCGCCAGCAAGGCCAAGGCCGCCGCGTCGAAGGGCAGCACCGGCCGCAAGGTGGCGCTGGCGGTCGGCGCCGCCGCCGTCGTGGCCGCCGCCGGCGTCGCCGCGGTGAAGGCGGTGGGCGGCGGCAAGCGTACCGTCTACGAGGTCAAGCCGCGCGACGAGGGCTGGGAGGTCAAGCAGGCGGGCTCGCAGCGCGCCTCCAGCGTCCACGGCACCAAGAAGGAGGCGCTCTCCGCCGGCCGCGATCTCGCCAACTCGAAGGCGCCGAGCGAGCTGCGCATCTACAAGTCCGACGGCGGCCTCGAGGACACCCACAGCTACGAGACGGCCGGCGCGAGCTGACCCCCGCCACCCCGGCGCCGGAGACGACGGCCCGGCTGCGCGGCGCACGGTGCGCCGCGGGCCGGGCCGTCTGCCGTCGGGGCGCACTGTAAGATCGGCGTCAGACACGACACGACCCCCTTGTCGAGGACTCTCCCGGAGGTCCCATGAGCAAGCAGAGCAAGGCCGCGTCCGGCCTGTTGATCGTTCTCATCCTGGTGGTGCTGGTGGCCGGGCTGGCCGCGCTTGCGTGGTGGCTCGGCCGCGAGGAGGTGCCGAAACGCACCATCCTCGAGGTCGACGTCCAGGAGGCGCTGGTCGAGTACGTCCCGGACGACCCGTTCGCCGCCTTCGTGCTGGAGGACAAGATGCGCCTGCGCGACTTCGTCGAGGCGCTGCAGGCGGCGGCCGAGGACGACAGCGTGGTCGCCATGGTGGCGCGCATCAACCCCCAGGGCATGGGCATGGCGCAGATCGACGAGCTGCGCGAAGCGGTGGCGCTGTTCCGCCGCTCCGGCAAGCCGGCGGTGGCCTGGGCCGACACCTTCGGCGAGGTGCTGCCCGCCAACGGCGCCTACTACCTGGCGACCGCCTTCGACGAGATCTACATCCAGCCGTCCGGCGACGTCGGCCTGACCGGCCTGTCGCTGCAGTCGCCCTTCCTGCGTGGCGCCCTCGACAAGCTGGGCGTCGAGCCGCGCTGGGCGACCCGTTACGAGTACAAGACCGCCGGCAACATCTTCACCGAGAGCGGCTTCACCGAGCCCGAGCGCCAGGCGCTCGAGGCGCTGGTGGAGTCGATCTACGAGCACGTCGTGGCCACCGTCTCCGAGGCGCGCGGCATCCCGCCCGAGCAGGTGCGCGCGCTGATCGACCGCGGCCCGATCCTCGGCTACGAGGCGCAGGAGGCGGGGCTGGTGGACGGCCTGCTCTACCGCGACCAGGTGTACGAGCGGGTGCGCGAGCTGGCGCGCGGCGACCGCGGCCCGGCGGAGGCGGCGAAGGCGGCCGAGGCGGCCGAGGCCGGCGACGACGGCGACGACGACAGCCACCTGCTCTACCTGCGGCGCTACTGGAAGCGGGCGAAGAAGCCTTATGCCAAGGGCGACGACACCATCGCGCTGGTCTACGCCATCGGCGGCGTGCAGCGCGGCGAGAGCGGCTACGACCCCTTCGGCGGCACCTACACGATGGGCGGCGACTCGGTGGCGGCCGCCCTGCGCGCCGCGGTCGACGAGGACGAGGTCAAGGCGATCGTGCTGCGGGTGGACAGCCCCGGCGGCTCCTACGTCGCCTCCGACACCATCTGGCGCGAGGTCGAGCGCGCCCAGGAGGCCGGCAAGCCGGTGGTCGTCTCGATGGGCAACCTGGCGGCCTCGGGCGGCTACTTCGTCTCCATGGGGGCCGACAAGATCATCGCCCACCCGTCGACCATCACCGGCTCGATCGGGGTGCTGGCGGGCAAGTTCAACAGCCGCGAGATGTGGAACAAGATCGGCGTCACCTGGGACACCGTGACGATGGGCGACCACGCCGACATGTGGAGCTTCGTGCAGCCGTTCGACGAGTCGGAGTGGGACAAGCTCAACGAGTGGCTCGACCGCGTCTACGTCGACTTCACCACCAAGGTGGCCGAGGGCCGCGGCCTGCCCGTCGAGCGGGTGCAGGAGATCGCCAAGGGGCGCATCTGGTCCGGCGCCGACGCGCTGGGGATCGACCTGGTGGACGAGCTCGGCGGCTACCCCACCGCCATCCGCCTGGCGCGCGAGGCGGCCGGCCTCGACCCCGAGGCGGACGTCCGCGTGCGCGAGTTCCCGGGCGCGAAGACGCCCTTCGAGGTGCTGTTCGGCGAGGGCCCGGAGAACAGCGAGGAGGAGGCGGTGCGGGCGGCGGTCAACCTCGTCTTCGAGCGCGTGCGGCCGCTGGTGCGCCTGGCGTACCGGGCCGGCCTCGTCGAGCCGCGCGGCGCCCTCGAGATGCCGCCGATCGAGGGGCCGCGGTAGCTCAATCCAGCTCGACGCGGGCGGCGATCTCGTCGCCGATGGCGAGGCTGGCGGTGGCGGCCGGCGAGGGCGCGTTGAGCACGTGCACCTCGCGGTCGCCGAACAGGAAGCGGAAGTCGTCGACCAGGCGGCCGCCGCGGTCGAGGGCCTGGGCGCGGATGCCGCTGGTGCCGCGCACCAGGTCGGCCGGCCGCACCTCCGGCACCAGGCGGGCGGCGGCGCGCGCGAAGGCGGCGCGGCTGGCCGAGCGCACCACCTCCTCGACGCCAAGCCGCCAGTAGCGCTTCCACAGCCGCCAGCTCCCCGGCCAGCCGAGGGTGGCGGCGGCGTCGCGCAGCACCTCGTCGAGGCCGTTCGGCTCGCCGCGGTAGCCGTGCCGCGAGGCCACCGGCCGCGCGTTGGGCCCGACCTCCACCTCGCCGTCGACGGTGGGCGTGAAGTGGACGCCGAGGAAGGGCAGCGCCGGGTCGGCCACCGGGTAGAGCGGCCCGCGCACCAGCCCGCGGCGCGCCGGCACCAGCTCGTAGTAGTCGCCGCGGAAGGGCACGATGCGCACCTCGGGGCGGTGGCCGGCGAGGCGCGCCACGCGGTCGCTCTGCAGGCCGGCGCAGTTGACCAGCCAGGTGGCGCGCACGGCGCCGGCGCGCGTCTCCAGCACCCAGCGCGGCGGGCCGCCGCCGTTGCCCGCCTCGCGGCGGACGGCGAGCACCCGGCTGCCGGTGCGCACCTCGCCGTCGGCGGCGCGCACCCGGCGGCCGAGGGCGCGCACCACCTCGGCGAAGTCGACGACGCCGCTCTCGCCGACGTGGAGGGCGGCGAGGCCGGCGGCGTGCGGCTCGCGCTCGCGCAGCGCCTCGGCGCCCAGACGGGTGAGGGCGGCGAGGCCGTTGGCGCGGCCGCGGCGCTCGAGCTCGTCGAGCCGCGGCAGCTCCGCCTCCTCCACCGCCACCACCAGCTTGCCGCAGCGGAGGTGCGGCACCTCCTCCTCCTCGCAGAAGCGGTACATGCGCTCGCGCCCGGCGGTGGCCAGCCGCGCCTTGAGCGACCCCGGCGCGTAGGGCAGCCCGGAGTGGATGACGCCGCTGTTGCGGCCGCTCTGGTGCGCCGCCAGCCGGTCCTCCGCCTCCAGCACCACCAGCGACGGCCGGCGGCGGTCCGGGTCGGCGAGCAGCGCCCAGGCGGTGGCCATGCCGACGATGCCGCCGCCGACGACGGCGACGTCGAACGCCGAGCTGGCGCCGGAGGAAGGGGGGCCCGAAGACATGGCGCGCCATGTTGCCATGCTTTCGCCGGCCTGCAAAGACGTAAACGGGCGGGGGCGGACCGCCCGGACACCCCGCCGGTGGCCTCGCCGCCGCCACGGCGGCGCCTCCGGGGGCGTCCCGGCACCCGAGAAAGCGAACGCCGCCGTCGTCACTTTTGCTCCGCGCGGCGCACAGGCGTGACGACAGGCTTCCCGGAGATGGAGATCGGCACCCGTAAGTGACTAATATCGCGGTATTTGCAGGTTTCTAGGCCACTTGATACCGCCTCGTTACCGCCTTATCCTCGGGGTGTCATGACGGCCTCGGCGGCAGCGCAGAGCGACCCCTACGGCGGCTCCCGGAGCGCCCGGGACCGCTCCGTGCTGCGCCTGCTGGGGGCCGAGGCGGCGGCGGAG
>CAZLBJ010000067.1:0-3022 GCA_964557755.1 uncultured Thermoanaerobaculia bacterium | reverse complement strand
TACCTGACGCTGCTCGCCGGCGGCGCCGGCCCCGACCTGCGCGGCAGGACGCTGCCTCCCCTGTCGCCGGACGACGCCGCCCTCTGCCTGCGCGGCGAGCTCGGCGAGCTCTCCGCCGAGGAGGAGGAGCGGCGGCGCTGGCTCGCCACCCGCCGCGGCGGCGAGCTGTCGCACCAGGCGGCCGACCTCGCCGAGGCGTGGCAGCGCGGCGCCGGCGACTTCGCCGCCCGCCTCGGCCGCCTCAGAGAGACGCCGCTCGAGGTGGACGAGTCCGACCGCGCGCTGGCCGCCGTCCAGGCGCACGGCGAGGTGCAGCGCTGGGCGCTCCTCGCCCTGCTGCCCGCCGTCGAGCCGCCGCCGGACGGCCCCGAGCTGCGCCGGCTGTGGCCGCACCTGGTGCCCGCCGGCGGCTTCGACGCGCTGCTCGCCCTCTTCCGTGAGCCGGCGCAGGCGGCCCTCTCCGCCGAGCTGCTGCCGCCGTGGCTCGACGCGCTGGCGGCGGCGCCGGAGCCGCCGGCCGGAGCGCCGCCGCCGTGGGCGCGGTTCCTGCGCTTCCTCCACCAGGCGGGCCAGCCGGTGGCCCCCGCCGCGGAGCGCTTCGAGCAGGTCCTCGACGCCGCGCCGCCGGCGGCGCGCCTCGCCGGCTACCGCGAGCTGCAGAAGGCGTGCGCCGACGCCGGGCTCGCCGCGCGCTCGCTGCGCGTCCTGTTCCGCAAGGAGCTGCCCGCGCTCGACGGCGACGCCTACCGCATCCGCGCCGGCGACGGCGTGCGCCGCCTGCTGGAGGCCGACGCCGGCGGCGACGAGCTGGCGGCGGGGTTGCTCGCCGGCGCCGCCGGCGCCGCCGCCCTGTTCGAGGTGCTCGCCGCCTGGCTGCTCGACGCCGGGCAGGCGGACCCGCGCCGCTGGCGCCGCTGCCGCGGCCTGCTGGAGGCCGCGCACGGCGCCCTGACGCCGGCCGCCGTGCCGGCCGCCGCCGGCTTCCTCGCCGCCGTCGCCGCCTCGCCGCTGGCCGAGCGGGTGGCGGAGGGGCTGGAGGCGCTGGCGCGGCAGGACGCCGAGGGGCGCGACGCCCTCCTCGCCGCCACCGCCCGCGGCCTCCTCGCCCGCCTGGAACCCGGCCCCGGCGACGCGCCGGCGGCGCGCGGCGCCGCCGCCCTGGTGCGCTTCCGCCTCGACACCCGCGCCGCCGGCGAGGAGGCCGACCGGGCGCTGCTCGCCCTGCTGCTGGCGGCCCTGGTGTGCCTGCCGCCGCGCGACGACGGGGCACGGCTGCGCACCTTCGCCGCCGACCTGCTCGACCACCTCGCCGACGCCGGCCGTCTGCCCGCCCTCGCCGAGCCGGCCGCCGCCTGGCGCCACCTGCTGCTCGACGAGATGCTGCTCGCACCCGCTGGTGCCGCCGGTGCCGCCGGCGCCGCCGGTGCCGCCGGTGCCGACGATCCGCGCTATCGCGCCCACCAGCTCCTGGCGTGGCGTGCGTGGGCGGAGGCCGGCGGCGCGGACCGTGCAGCGGAGATGGCCGTGCTGCGGCTGATCGACGACGACCACCGCGCCGGCCAGGCCTGGCACCGCCGCCTCCTCGATGCCGCGGTGCCCGCCGCCTTGCGCCCGGCCGCCAAGGCCCTCCTCGATACCTGGCTGCCGCCGCCCGCCGCCGACCGCTTCCGCGAGGCGCCGTGGAGCTGACCCCGTGAAGCTGACCGACGCCCGCTTCTGCCCGGCCTGCGACGCCTGGCGCACCGCCGAGCAACGCGACGCGGAAGGCCGCTGCGCGGTGTGCGGCAGCGAGCTGGTGGAAGATCCGTCGCAGACGGTGGCACCGTCGGTGACGGAGGAAGTCAACAGATCGACAAGGGGGCGAGAGGCGGAGCCGGAGCATCCAGCCGGTGCCATGCCGCGCGGGGCGGAGGAAGCGAACAGATCGACGAGGGGAGACCAGGAGTCTCAGCGCGTGCGATCGCCGGACGCGGAGGCCTGGGAGGACAGGCCGATGCGGGGGCGTGCGTCCGCCGAGGGCGGACGAGAGGCTCCTGCGACAGGCAGGACGGAGCGGGAACAGCAGCCCGAACACGTCGAACCTGCGGGGACCGAGGCGCCGGAGCAGACAGCGGCGGACACGGGCACCGCGCCGCCGGAGGAGGTGGTGGGGCCGGCCGGCGCGCCCGGGGCTCCGGGATCGCCGCCGGACGCCGGCTAGCCCGCGGCGCCGGCCGGGCCCGCCACCCCGCAGCAGACGCCGGAGAACACCGCGCAGGCCCCGCCGGAGCCGCGGTACGCGCCGCCGGCCACCGCGCCGCCGGAGCCGAGATCCAGCGCGGCGACCCCGACGCCCGCCCACCCGAACGACCCGCCGGCCACACCTGCCCCCCCTTCGCCGGTCGGGGTCGGTCCGGACGCCGACCAGGCCCCCGTACCCGAGGCCACCGCCGCACCCGAACCGGCGCGCGAGCCTTCCCCGCCGCCGTCGCGCCCGGCACCGCCGATTCCGCCGCCGCCGGACGCCGCCTCCTCGCCCTCCGCCCCCGCCCCGGCCGCGCCCGCGTGGCGCACGCCGCCGCCGCGCGAGGCGCCCTACCGCGCCACCATCGACTACGACACCCTGGTCGCGCAGGTCGAGGAGAAGGTGCGCGACGGGTTCGAGATGTTCGGCCTGGTGGGCGGCCCGGCGAGCGGCAAGACGCACGCACTCAAGGCCCTCACCTACCTGCTCGAGGCGCACGCCATCGAGAGCCAGCGGGCGAAGACCGACTTCCGCCGCGCCGCCGTTCCCGGGCAGACGGCGGCCGAGGTCTTCCACTTCGACTACACCGGCCCGGCCGACGAGCGCTGGACCTTCGTCGACGCCGGCGGCGAGCTCTACCAGCGGCTGCGCGACAACGACTGGTCGCGCCCCGAGCAGGGCGTGCGGCTGACCCGCTGGCTCGACCGCTGCCACGGCATCTTCTGCTTCCTCCACCTGCGCCCCGGCCACTTCGGCGGCTACGTCCTCGACGTCGACCCGACGCTGGTCGACGACGAG
>CAZLBJ010000066.1:0-3997 GCA_964557755.1 uncultured Thermoanaerobaculia bacterium | reverse complement strand
ACGGCGCACCTGCACGACGTGCATCCCGGTCGGCGGGGTCAACAGGTCGAGCCAGTGGAAGCGGGAGAAGTCCCCGACGCCGACTGTCTCGAAGCCGGAGAGGCGCAGGTCGAGGTCGTGCCCGGATTGCCGGGCGGTCCGCTCGTACCGCTGGTAGACCTCGCGGGCCGCGGTCTCCGGCTCGGCGTTGCGACGCTGCGCGACGCGCCGCCGGAGATCCGGATCGGAGGCGGCGACCGCCGCCTGGAGGCTCGTGGACCCGCGCACCTCAGCCTCGCGCGCCAGGAGCGACGGGGCGAGGACGGCCGCGAGAACGACGAGGACGGCAAGCTTGCGGACTGCGTGAACGGAGGACTGCGGAGAGGTACGTGACATCGTAAGGCTCCCTTCTCAACTCATGGTCGATGGAGCGGCGCAGCCGGCGCCGGCTCGCTTCGCGGTACCTCTCTTTCAGGAATGGACTACATGGACTACCAAGCTACGGATCGCATGGCTTGGGCGGCGGAAGGCCGTCGGCCGCGACGGTTCGGATCTCTGTGTTCCCGAGGTTGTCGTACTCCTCTTTGGTGATAGCCGTGGCAGTCTCCTCCACGACCGAGGCCACCTGGCCGACCACCCGGTCCTCGATCTGCGACCTGAAGTCGCCGTCCTCGCCGTCGAACCACAACGCGACGGCGCGGTAGGTACGGCTGCGACCGGCCAGACTCACGTCGACCCGGTAGGTGGTAACGGCGAAAGGAACGGCTGTCCCCTGTTGTACCTGTGTGAGCTCGGCAACCACCTCTGCGATCGTCACAGCCCGAGAAGCCTCGAGATAGAACTGTGCGATCCTCTCGCTATTCGCGCTGCGGGGCTCCCAGTGGAGGTCGTAGTAGACGCGGTCCTTGTCCAGCCAGGGAGCCTCGTAGTAATTCCGCACCTGGACGATGTGCATCCCGGTCGACAAGGTCATCAGGTCCAACCACCGATAGCGGGAGAACTCGTCGATCCCGATCGTCTCGAAGCCCGAGAGCCGCAGGTCGAGGTCGTGCCCCGATTGCCCGGCGATCCGTTCGTAGGTCTCGTAGAGGTCGCGGATCCCTGTTTCCGGCTCGGCCTCGCGCAACGCGGCGACGCGCTCGAGCAGCCGTGGATCGGGAGCCGCGAGCTGCGCTTCGAGGTCCGCCGCGCCACGCACTTCGACCTCGCCGGCCAGCGCCGGTGGACCGACGGACACCATCAAGAGGAGAGCCACGGCGAGCCAGCGGACCGCGGGGACGGGGAGGTGGAGAGAGGACATCTGGACCGCTCCCTTCTCAGCTCATGATCGACGGAGGCGGCGCGCCGGGCGTCTGCCTCGCTTCGCTGTACCTCTCTTTCACGAGTTTGACGAAATTCATTACAGCTCTAAAATGGCAGGTGCAGGAAGTCGCCGAAACCGGGACACTCTCGGACCGATTCCTGCCCACAGGCCCAACCGATGATCCCCGGAGGGAACCTCTGCGCTCCGGCGGCGGCCCCGATGTTACCTGGATCGACGAAAAAAATCATCCCTTGCCGTGCCCGAGGCCGCCCGCCTCCAACGTTGCTAACATGCCGCGGAGCCATGCACGACCTCTTTTCCCCCGCCGCCGGGAGCGTCCTCGAAGGCACGCTGGACCGCGTCGTGTACGCCAACGAGGAGACGGCGTGGAGCGTCGTCAAGGTGAAGCCGGCCGGCGAGCGCGAGGAGGTGACCGCGGTGGGGCGCCTGCTCGGCGTCCAGCCGGGGGAATCGTTGCGGCTGGAGGGCGCCTGGGAGGAGGATCGCAAGTTCGGGCGCCAGTTCCGCTTCGCCTCCTACCGGCGGGTGGTGCCGGCGACGGCCGAGGGGATCGAGAAGTACCTCGGCTCCGGGCTCATCCCGGGCATCGGCAAGAAGATGGCGGCGCGCCTGGTGGCGCACTTCGGCCTCGACACCCTCGACGTCATCGAGCACCAGCCGCAGCGCCTCGCCGAGGTCCCCGGCATCGGCCCGAAGCGCCGCGGCGAGATCCAGAAGGCGTGGGTCGAGCAGCGCGAGGTGCAGGAGGTGATGGTCTTTTTGCAGTCGCACGGCGTCACCACCCACCACGCGATCCGCATCTACAAGACCTACGGGCCGGGCGCCCTGTCGGTGGTGCGCAACGACCCCTACCGGCTGGCCGTCGACGTCCACGGCATCGGCTTCCTCACCGCCGACAGGGTGGCGGCGGCGCTCGGTCTGCCCGCCGACTCGCCGCGGCGCGCCCGCGCCGGGCTGCTGCACGTGCTCGACGAGGCGGCCGACCGCGGCCACGTCTTCCTCCCCCGCGGCCGCCTGCTCGAGGACGCCGGCGCCCTGCTCGGCCTCGGCGCGGAGGTGCTGGCGCCGACGCTCGACGAGCTCGCCGCCGAGGGGCTGGCGGTGGTCGAGGCCACCGCAGGAGCGAACGGGACGGCCGGCGAGCCGGCGGTCTTCCAGCGCGCCCTCCACGCCGCCGAGAGCGGCCTCGCAGAGGCGATCGCCGCCATTGCGTGGCGGCCGGCGAAGCCGCTGAAGATCGACGTCGAGCGCGCCCTCGCCTGGTTCGAGAGGCAGGAGTCGCTGGCGCTGGCGCCGCAGCAGCGCGCCTCGATCCGCGCCGGCATCACCGCCCAGGTGCTGGTGGTCACCGGCGGCCCCGGCACCGGCAAGACGACGCTGGTGCGCGCCATCCGGCCCGTCCTCGGCGCCAAGAAGCAGCGCGTGCTGCTCGCCGCGCCCACCGGCCGCGCCGCCAAGCGGCTGTCGGAGGCGACCGGCAAGAGCGCCTCGACCGTCCACCGCCTGCTCGAGTTCGACCCGCAGGGCCGCGTCTTCCAGCGCGGCCCGGAGCGGCCGCTGTCGGCCGACCTGCTGATCGTCGACGAGGCGTCGATGCTCGACGTCTCGCTGGCGCACGCGCTGGTGCGCGCGGTGCCGCCCGGCGGCCGGCTGGTGCTGGTGGGCGACGTCGACCAGCTCCCCTCGGTCGGCCCCGGCCGCGTGCTCGCCGACCTCATCGACTCCGGCGCCGTGGAGGTGGTGCGCCTCACCGAGATCTTCCGCCAGGCGCGCGAGAGCCGCATCGTGGTCAATGCGCACCGCGTCAACCAGGGGCAGATGCCGCTGCTCGATCCACCGCCGGCGACCGGCGGCGGTTCCGCGCGCGGCGACTTCTTCTTCATCGAGCGGCGCACCCCGGAAGAGGTCCTGGAGACGCTGCTCCACCTGGTCGCCGAGCGCATCCCCGCGAGCTTCGGCGTCGACCCGCTGGCCGACCTCCAGGTGCTGACCCCGATGAACCGCGGCCCGCTCGGCAGCGAAAACCTCAACCGCGAGCTGCGCGCCCGCCTCAACCCGCCGCGTCCCGGCGCCGTCGAGCTGGCGCGCGGCGAGCGCGTCTTCCGCCTCGGCGACAAGGTGATGCAAGTGCGCAACAACTACGAGCTGGAGGTGTTCAACGGCGACCTCGGCCGCGTCGCGGCGGTGGACGCCGAGGAGCGCCGCCTGCGCGTCGAGATGGACGACGGGCACAGCGTCTCGTACGAGTCGGGCGATCTCGACGAGCTGGTGCCGGCGTTCGCCTGCTCGATCCACAAGGCGCAGGGCAGCGAGTACCCGGTGGTCGTGGTACCGCTTCACACCCAGCACTACGTGATGCTCGAACGCAACCTGCTCTACACCGCGATCACCCGCGCCCGCCGCCTGGTGGTGCTGGTCGGCGAGCCGCGGGCGCTGGCGGTGGCGGTGCAGAACCGCAGGAACCGCGACCGCTTCACCCGCCTCGCCGACCGGCTGGCGCCGGCCGGCGGGCGGGTGGCGGCGGCGGCATCACCCCCGGCTCAGCCGCGGCGCTCGTCCTCCCGCTCCGCCTCCGGCGGCGGCTCCGGCTCGGCGGGCGGCGTCGCCGCGGGCTCCGGTGCGGGCTCCGCGGCGGGCGCGGGCGGCGGGCCGGGCGGCACGGGTCCCGGCGGGAAAGCCGGCGGCGGGTAGCCC
>CAZLBJ010000065.1:0-6541 GCA_964557755.1 uncultured Thermoanaerobaculia bacterium | reverse complement strand
GCTCTCGGCGTGGGCGTTGACCCCGACCACCGTCTCGCGCCCCTCCTCGACGTCGCGCTGGAAGCGGTAGGCGGCTTCGGCGATCTCGCGCTGCTGGAACCCCTGCTCGATGGCGCGGCGGGCGCCGCCCAGCTCGCCGATGCGCCGGATGTAGTCGCGCGCCCGCGCCACGATCTCGTCGGTCCACGCCTCGATCACCCAGGCGCCGCCCAGCGGGTCGGCGACGTCGGCGACGCCGCTCTCGTGGGCGATCACCTGCTGCGTGCGCAGCGCCAGCCGCGCCGAGTCCTCGGTGGGCAGCCCGAGCGCCTCGTCGCGGGCGTTGGTGTGCAGCGACTGGGTGCCGCCGCACACCGCCGCCAGCGCCTGCACCGCGACGCGCACGACGTTGACGTCCGGCTGCTGCGCGGTGAGGGTGGAGCCGGCGGTCTGGGTGTGGAAGCGCAGCCAGCAGGAGCGCTCGTCGGCCGGCCGGTAGCGCTCGCGCACCAGCTCCGCCCACAGCCGCCGCGCGGCGCGGAACTTCGCCACCTCCTCGAGGAAGTGGTTGTGGGCGTTGAAGAAGAACGACAGGCGCGGCGCGAAGTCGTCGATGGCGAGGCCGCGCGCCAGCGCCGCGTCGACGTACTCGAGGCCGTTGGCGAGCGTGAAGGCGACCTCCTGCACCGCCGTCGAGCCGGCCTCGCGCATGTGGTAGCCGGAGATCGAGATCGGGTTCCAGCGCGGCACCCGCTCGGCGCAGAAGGCGATGACGTCGGTGACCAGGCGCAGCGACGGCCCCGGCGGGTAGATGTAGGTGCCGCGCGCCGCGTACTCCTTGAGGATGTCGTTCTGCAGCGTACCGCCGAGCTCGCTCCACGGCACGCCCTGCTCCTCGGCCACCGCCAGGTAGAGGGCGAGGAGGATCGGCGCCGTGGCGTTGATCGTCATCGAGGTGGTGACGCGGCCGAGCGGGATGCGGTCGAAGAGGCGCCGCATGTCCTCGATCGAGTCGATGGCGACGCCGACGCGCCCCACCTCGCCGCGCGCCATCGGGCTGTCGGAGTCGTAGCCGATCTGGGTCGGCAGGTCGAAGGCCACCGACAGACCCGTGGTGCCGTGCTCGAGCAGGTACCGGTAGCGGCGGTTCGACTCGGCGGCGGTCGAGTAGCCGGCGTACTGGCGCATGGTCCACAGCCGCTCGCGGTACATCTCGCGGTAGAGGCCGCGGGTGAAGGGGAACTCACCCGGGTCGCCGAGCCGCTCGCGGTAGCCGTCCGCGTCGCGCGTGGCGGCGGCGTCGCCGGCGCGGTAGAACGGGTGTACCGGGATCTCGGAGCGGGTGGTGCGCTCGGCGTCCTCCGCCTCGGTTGCGGGCGGCGCCTTGGTGTCGGTGGACATGGCCGCATTATAGGTGCGCCCCCGGCTGACTCCGGGGCGCCACCGGCCGAGTGGCCCTGGCAGTCCGGTTTCCGGCTCCCAGCCGTTATCGTCTCGCAGGAGCCCAGCCGACCTCCTGTCACATCCTTCGCCACAGCTCGCCACTCACCTCCTCGCCAACGGCTACGACATCCGGTCCCTCCAGGAGCTGCTGGGCCACCGCAGCGTGACGACCACCATGATCTACACCCATTTCCTCAACCGCGGCGGCGGACGAGTTCAGAGCCCGACGGACGCCCTGGACCTGTCCGCATCGGCCCGAGAGCGAAGCCGGCGCGCCCCGTGGGCACCCACGGCCTCGCGTTTTGCGAACGTCGCGAGAGGGCTTAGACGAACGCCGAAGATTCGTCTTGACACCCTTCTCCAGTCCCTGCTAGTCTCCTCAAACTAAAGTACGAGAAGGAGATAGCCCATTGAGCCGCGGTGGCTGTCCGGACGTTATCCGAATCACTCGGGTTCGCAATCCCGGGGAGCCCGTTCGCTCATTCAATGGTGAGGAGATTGAGGTGAGCCAACCGATATGGAAGAGGGTAATAGCCTGTTTAGGTTTTGCTGGCTTTGTGATCGCATCGGCAGCCGCAGGAGAGGAGTGGTATCAGGGCGGCACGCTTCACAATGTAACAGCCAAGGAGTGGCATGCGGCAACGTATCGCAACCGTCTGGCCACGTCCGCCGACTTCGTCGCGGGCGCCAAGGCGGCCTCGAATATGAAGGAACTACGTGAACGTGCCGTGGGCTTGGAGCGGTGCATTACGGCGGGCACAGACGATCCAGCCCTTGAGGAGCTGAAGGTCAAGGACGTGGCGGCGGCCTGCCTGGTCCTACTTGGTTACGATTGACGTGGCAAACCAACAAACCCAGAACCACTCGCTGGTGCGGAAGCCTCGCGGCGCCGCACAGCTCAAGAAACGTTAGGTGGACCGACCCTGTAACCCCATGAGCCAAGATATCGAACAAGCGTTGACTCAGTCTCTCGCTGAGCTCAAGCGTGTGGTAGATACGGGAGCGCCAGCCGACGTGTACGCTCAACAGGTCCACGCTGCCGCAGCGCCCGTGCATGCGCAGATCAAGGGGGCCTGTGAAGCGGGGTATGAGGTGTGGGTGTACAAGGGATCAGGCAGGATTCTGAAGATCGGGGCAGTTGGTGATTTGCGTGGCACGAGGTTCGTGTACAGCCGAGCATCATCCGTTCCGCCATCCGAGATGGACGAGCATTGCGAATTGGTCGTCGCCGTCAAGATTCAGGTGAAAGAAGGTTTCTCGCAGCGCAAGCGAGGGTCGAGCTGAGGATTGTATCGCGACCGCCTAACAACGCCATGCATCGGACGGCGCTACGCACTGCCGCCGCTGATGCCGCGAACCGTTAGAGTCTTCCGATTATGACTGTGAATTACCCAAATCGGCGCACTTGGCAACGGCAGGCGGGCTGGCGATCCCTGTGCGCCAGAGGACGCATAACGCCTTCTTAGCTATGCCACCTGAACCAGACGCTCTCGACGCAGGTTTACGTCGCCTGGTGAGGTTCCTTACCAATGCGGAACTTGAATCCCTGGGCGAGGACTTGGCGTTAGTTGGCCCCATTGAAGAGGAGAGCATCCTCGTGGCAACCGTGGACCTCCCTCGCTATGAGGTCGTTCGTCTCTTCCTGAAGGCGGCGAACCCGACGCTGACGTTGCTGCGACAGGTATTCAATGCATTGGAGGCCCTTGGCGTTAACGTTCGGACTACGGGCTGCCTGTTCGTACTCGCCAACCCTACCCAGCCCGGGGAGCGGACAGAATTGGCTTTCTCGCCCCAAGTCGTCGGGATGGTGGCGACGTGGCCAGTCGACAGGAACTGGGAACCGTTCAAGACTTCACTTGAGAACCTCACTCACCAATGGTCCGCCTTCCGCCCGGCATGGCGTCGCCTGCTCCAAGACGCCGAGCCGAGAATGGAAAAGGGCGATCTTGATGTGGTCGAGTCCTACATTCACAGCCGAACAATCTACGAGCAGAGGTACAGAACGGACAGAAATGCTCAAGAGGTGCTCAGCTACTACTTGGGCCAAGTTTCCGCGTTTCGACGTCGCCTTGAAGGAGCCGCCTCGACGCTTCCTCGTGAGATCCAATCAATTATATGGGACTCGGATGAGCTTCTCGACACCGGGGCCTCAGTCCTTGGTTGGCGGCGGCAAGAATTGGAGACCGAGGCTCAGGAGCGGCCGGGGGAGTCACTCCTTCGCCGTTACGTCTCGACGGCCTTTGTATCCGACTTTGACAAGTTCCTCGAAGACCTCTTTTTGCTCGCAGGCCTGATCCGAGGCGAGGGGCTGGTGGATCTACTCAGGCTGGATATCTGGTCTTCGCGTCCCCAACTTTACGAGGTGTGGGTTCTGCTCTCGGTCTTACGGTGGCTTGAATCGCAGGGGTACAACATCAAGCTGCGCAGAGTCGGATCGCCACAGGAGGCGAAGCCCTTCGAGTGGCATCTTGCGTATTCACGGGACTCCCGGCCCTGCGCCACCGTGTTGGAGCCCCCAGGCAAGGCAGTAGGGCATCTTTTCTTCCAACTCTACCGGCCCTCTGGGGACATGCCCGACATCTCGATGCTCGACGGAGCTGATGCGTCCTCAGCCCCTTTATGGTCGCTTGATCCGAAGCATTCGCCGAGGGGTGGCTACGGCCCGGCGGACTACCGCCGTACAGCGGAGCGGTACCGCGACAGCTTCGGTGCCAAGCTCTCCCTCGTTGCAGAGTGCTTTCCCCGCCCCTGGTCGAACCCGACCGACTTCGGCAACGGAGCGAAGCTCATCGTGGATTGCAGCCCCTCGGGCTCGGGTCTGCCTCTCCTCCTAGCAGAGCTTGAAGCCCTCCACCCGCCCATCAAACGACGGCTGCTGTGCGTCGATTTCTCCTCCAGTTTCGCGAATCAGCGCTACCGCGCCCTCCAGGAGCTCCGGGGTCGCCTCAGCGCGGCAGGCAACGAACACAGTCTCTTCGAGGATTACGTATGTTTCGCCGGAAACGCTACCCGGGTCCAGGGGACGACAACGTGGCTGAAGAGTGGAAGAGTCGAAGAACCCACGGGCTTAAAGAGCGGCACATCCTTCGATCCGCTCTACAGCGCGATTTCAGAAGTGTCAAAGGCCGCAAAACTACAAGAGGTCATACTTGTAACCGACGGAGAGTTCGATGTCTCTCTCGAAGTCGTCAAGATGCGCCTGACGAAGGAGCTTGGGCTCGGAGTTGACGTGATCATGTGAAATGACTCAGAGGCGCCGCATCGACTTTATAACTCTAACCACCTGCTGCGCCGGTCGCGCTGCGCACGCCGAGAGCTCAGCGTGAGCATAGTGGAAGCAGTCACTCTCGGGATCGCTCTACTTGGGGCCGTCTTGGGGATTATCAACACCTGGTATGCCGTTTCGAAGGATAGGGTGCGGCTCAAGGTTACCCCAGCCTGGGCCTTCGGGGACTTCGGGGAATCGCGGCAGTCAATAAGCGTTGAGGTCATGAACCTCGGGATGATACCTGTCACAGTTGCCGAAGTAGGCTTCAGGTTGGCCGTCACAAAGAATGAGAGGTTGGTTCAGCCAGACGCACGCCTCACCCAGGGTGGGAGTTTGCCGTATCGGCTTGAGCCGCGGACCGCGTTGACTCTAGTGTTCTGGCCAGCATTGCTTGCTGAGGATAAACTTGCCGAGGGCGTCCGACCGACGCTCATCGAGCGTCCTCGGGCGGCGCGGCGGTGTCGGGCGCGCCGCGCAGGAACCGCAACAGGTCCTCCGGCTTCGCTCCGGCGGCCCGCCGCCGCAGGAACTCGCCGGCGGTCTCCAGGGTGCCGACCTTCTCGGCGACGGCGGCAGCGATGAACTGATTGAGCGAGACCCCGTCCTCCTTGGCCAGGCGCGCCGCCGCGGCCTTGACCGAGCTCGGCAGCTTCAGCGGATACGTGCTCTTGCTCATGTCTCGACCTCCTTCAGACACTGCTGTGGTGTGAGCACCCGCAGCTCGAATCGTGTCGCCGCGGGCGCGAAGTGACGGATATTGTGGGTAACCAGCGCGTCCGCCCTGCCGTTGACCGCGGCTTCCAGGACCAGCTCGTCGGTAGGGTCCCGGAGTTGGGGACGCCACCGGAAGTACACCTCGACAGGTTCCGCCGCGCTCGCGAGCGCCGCCAACGCGCCCGCCACGTCCGCTTCGCTCATACCCGTCGCCAACCGATGCTCGGGCCGCTGCAGGACGTCCTCGTACTCCAGGAACAGAGCCGTCGTCACCAGGGGCCGGACGAGGCCGCGGGCAACGCGCTCGAGGAGGAGGTTGCTCGCGCCCTGACGACTACGAAACGCGGCCACCACGATCGACGTGTCCAGCACGGCTCGGTACACATCGTATAGGATACCACATCCCATGTAGGCGTCCAGCGCCGCCTGGGAAACGTGCACCTGACCTAAACGACCCGAAAGGAGACCGCCGATGCCCCCTCGCCGCCTGCTCAGCGCCCTGCTTCCCGTCCTGCTCCTCACCCTCCTTGCCGCCGCGCCGCCGGCCGCCGCCGGCACGCTGCTGGTGGCCAACAAGGCGGAGGCGACGCTGTCCTTCGTCGACACCGCCTCCGGGAAGACGGTGGCCACGGTGCCCACCGGCGCCGGGCCCCACGAGGTGGCGGTGTCGGCGGACGGCCGGCTGGCGGTGGTGGCGGACTACGGCGCGCAGACTCCCGGCCACACGCTCACCGTGGTCGACGTGCCGGCGGCGAAGGTGCTGCGCACGGTCGACCTCGGCGAGCTGCGCCGGCCGCACGGCGTCGCCTTCGTCGATGCGACGACGGTGGCGGTGACCACCGAGGCGGCGAAGGCGCTGACGCTGGTGGACGTCGAGGCGGGGAAGGTGCTGGGGCACGTCGGCACCGGCCAGGAGGTGTCGCACATGGTGGCGCTCGCTGGCGGCCGCGCCTGGGTCGCCAACATAGGCTCCGGCTCGATGACGGTGATCGACCTCGCGAAGCGCGAGAAGGTCGCCGACGTGGCGACCGGCGCCGGGGCGGAGGGGATCGCGGTTTCGGCGGATGGGTCGCAGGTGTGGGTGGCGAACCGGGAGGCGGACGACGTGGTGCTGGTCGACCCGAAGTCGCTGGAAGT
>CAZLBJ010000064.1:0-3909 GCA_964557755.1 uncultured Thermoanaerobaculia bacterium | reverse complement strand
ACGACGTTGGGATCGAGTAGGTCGGCCGCCCCGGCTCGAGGCGGTCGAGGAACCACAGCCGCCGCTGGGCGAACGACAGCGGCGGATCGGCCAGCGGCAGCCCACCGGCGCCGCGCGGCAGGGGCACCAGCGGCGGCGGCGGGACGTCCGTGCCGCGCTGCCGCGCCTCCACCTCCGCCGCCAGCGCCGCCACCGTGCGGCACTCGAAGATGCGGCGCACCGGCAGCTCGGCGCCGAACGCCTCGCCGATGCGCCACGCCAGCCGGGTGGCGAGCAGCGAGTGGCCGCCGAGGGAGAAGAAGTCGTCCTCCGCGCCCACCGTCTCGACGCCGAGCACGCCGGCCCACAGCGCCGCCATCACCTCCTCGGCAGCGGTGCGCGGCGCGAGGTGCGCGGCCGCCGGGCCGTGGCCGGGAGCCAGCCGCGCCAGCGCCCGGCGGTCGATCTTGTCGTTGGCGGTGCGCGGCATCTCGTCGAGCACCACCAGCGCAGACGGCACCATGTGGTCCGGCAGGCGCCGGCGCAGCGCGGCACCCAGCGCCTCGGCGTCCACCTCGCCCTCCGGCGCGGCGATGACGTAGCCGACCAGCCGCTTGTCGGCGGCCCCCTCGCCGAGCGCCAGCACCACCGCAGCGCCGACTCCGGCGAGGGTGGCGAGCGCCGCCTCCACCTCGCCCAGCTCGATGCGATAGCCGCGCACCTTCACCTGGGCGTCGTAGCGGCCGGAGAACTCCAGCCGCCCGTCCGGGCGCCAGCGACCGAGATCGCCCGTGCGGTAGGCGCGCGCCCCTAGCGCGACGCCGCCGAGGCCGGCCAGCGGATGGGGCAGGAAGCTCTCCGCGGTGCGCCCGGGGCGGTCGAGGTACCCGCGGGCGAGGCCGTCGCCGGTGGCGAAGACCTCACCCACGACCCCCACCGGCACCGGCCGCAGCCGCGCGTCGAGGACCAGCACGCCGCTGTCGGCGATCGGCCGCCCCAGCGGCACGGAGTAGGGCAGGTCGGCCGGGGAGGGCAGTGTGCAGGTGGTGGTGAAGACGGTGTTCTCCGTCGGCCCGTAGCAGGCCGTCATGCGGCAGGCAGGCACCTCCTCGAGCACGCGGCGCACGTGGGGCACCGACAGCACGTCGCCGCCGGCGAGGATCTGGCGCAGCCCGCGCAGGGAGGGGAGCTGCGCATCGACCATCTGGTGGAAGAGGCCGGAGGTGAGCCACGCGTGGCTGACGCCGCGGCCGGCGATCACCGCGCCGAGCTCCGCAGGGTCGACGACACCGCCCGGCGCCAGCACCAGCCGGCTGCCGTGGGCGAAGGCGCACCAGACCTCGATGCTGGAGGCGTCGAAGGGCAGGGGCCCCACCTGCAGGACGGCGTCCGCGGGCGACAGCACGACGTAGTCCGGGTCGCCGACCAGGCGCAGCACGCCGCGCTGCGTCACCGCCACCCCCTTCGGCCGGCCGGTGGAGCCGGAGGTGTACATCACGTAGGCGAGCCCGTCGGTGGCGGCGCGGCGCAGCGGGACGGCGGCGGGCGGCTCCGCCGCCAGCTCGTCGAGCCGCAGGATCGGCGGCAGCGGCGACTCGCCCCCGTCCGCCGCCGCCAGCTCCTCCAGGCGCCCGGCGAGGTCGCCGCGGGTCAGCACCAGGCGCGGCGCGGCGTCGGCGAGCAGAAAGGCGAGGCGCGGCGCCGGGTAGGCCGGGTCCAGCGGTACGTAGGCGCCGCCGGCGAGGGTGACGGCGGCGATGGCCAGGATCGCCTCCGGCGAGCGGTCCAGGAAGAGTCCGACCCGCACCTCGGGACCGACGCCGAACGCCGCCAGCTTCCGCGCCAGGTCCTCGGCGTGCCGCAGCAGCTCGCCGTAGCGGGTCTCGGTGCCGTCCGCCGCCACCATCGCCACCCGCCCGCCGTGGCGGTGCGCCGTGGCGCGCAGGAGGTCGGCGAGGGAGCCGTCGCGGGCATAGGCGCTGCGCGTGTCGTTCCAGTCGACGAGGAGCTGGTGGCGCTCGGCGGCGGAGAGCAGCGGGATGGCGCCGAGCGCCGTCTCCGGCCGCGCCACCGCCGCCGCCAGCAGGCGGCCGAGCTGGCGGCAGAAGCGGTCGACGGTGGTGCGGTCGAAGAGGTCGACGGTGTACTCGACGGCGCCGACCAGCGCATCCCCCCCGTCCCCCGCCGACGGCCGCTGCTGCAGGGCGAGGGTGAGGTCGAAGCGCGCCGTCGCCAGCTCCGGCCGCAGCTCGGGCCGCGGACCGCCGCCGCGCGACAGGGCGACGCCCCCCATCTCGGCGCGGAAGGCCGGCAGGTTCTGCAGCGTGAACATCACCTGGAACAGCGGGGTCCGCGCCATGTCGCGCTGCGGCGCCAGCTCCTCGACCACCTTCTCGAAGGGCAGGTCCTGGTGCTCGTGGGCGTCGAGCACGACGTCGCGCACGCGCGCCAGCAGGTCCGCGAACGAGAGCTCCGCCTCCCCCTCCGCCGGCGCCAGGTCGGCACGCAGCACCAGCGTGTTGACGAAGAAGCCCACCACCCCTTCGAGCTCGGTGCGCAGGCGCCCCGCCATGGGGGTACCGACGGCGAAGTCGCGCTGTCTCGACCAGCGCCCGAGGACCGTCATCATGGCGGCGGTGAGGACCATGAACGCGGTGGCGCCGTGGCGCCACGCCATCGCCTCCACCGCCGCCGCCAGGCCCGGCGGCAGCGCGAAGGAGACGGTGGCGCCGCGCTGGCTCTGCACCGCCGGCCGCGGCCGGTCGGTGGGCAGCTCCAGCGGCGGCAGCGCGGCGAGCCGGCGGCGCCAGTAGGCGAGCTGCCGCTCCAGCTCGCCGCCCTCCAGCCAGCGCCGCTGCCACACCGCGTAGTCGGCGTACTGCACCGGCGGCGGCGGCAGCGGCGGCGCCGCCGCGAGGTCGGCGCCGGCGGCCGCCGCCTCGTAGGCGAGACGCAGCTCGGCGAGGACCAAGTTGATCGACCAGCCGTCGGAGACGACGTGGTGCTGGCTGAACAGGAAGACGTGCTCGCCCGTCGCCAGGTGCAGCAGCCGGAAGCGCCACAACGGTCCTACCGCGAGGTCGAAGGGGCGGCGCGCCTCGGCGCGCAGCAGCCGTTCCAGCTCGGCGCGCCGGTGGCCGCCGGCGAGGGCGGCGAGGTCGATCACCGGCAGCGCGGCGGTGCCGTCGGCGGGCGCGTTGCGCTGCACCGGCTCCTCGCCCGCCGCCTCGAAGGTGGTGCGCAGCGACTCGTGGCGCGCGGTGAGCCATGCGAGGGCCGCGCGCAGCGCCGCGGGGCGCAGCGGCCCGTCGAGGTAGAGGGCCGACGGCAGGTTGTAGGCCGGGCTCCCCGGCTCCATGCGGTCGAAGAACCAGAGCCGCTGCTGGGCGAAGGAGAGCGGCGGCGGCTCCACCGGCACGCCGCCCGTACGCGGCAGCGGTTCGATGGCGGCCGCCGCGCCGGCCGTGCCGGCCGGCTCCTCGACCGCCTCCTCCAGCACCGCCGCCAGGGCGTCGAGGCGGCGCAGCTCGAAGACGCGCCGCAGCGGCAGCTCGACGCCGAGGTCCCGCTCCAGGCGGGCCACCAGGCGGGTGGCGAGGAGGGAGTGGCCGCCGAGGGCGAAGAAGTCGTCGCCGGCGCCCACCGCCTCGACCTCCAGCAGCTCGCGCCAGATCTCGGCCAGGCGGCGCTCCGCCGGCGTCCGCGGCGCCACCCGCTCCGCCTCGCCGCCGCGCAGCGCCGCGGCGTCGAGGCGCGCCAGCGCGCGGCGGTCGAGCTTGCCGGCGGGGGTGAGCGGCAGGCGCTCGACGACGGCGTAGACCGCCGGCACCATGTGGTCCGGCAGCACCGCGGCGAGGTGGCGGCGCAGCGCCTCGGCATCGAGGCCGGTGCCGGCGGCCGCGGCGGCGGCGCCGGGCGCGGCGGCGGGCC
>CAZLBJ010000063.1:0-2747 GCA_964557755.1 uncultured Thermoanaerobaculia bacterium | reverse complement strand
AAGGCCGATCTCCTGGCCCGCGAGCAGGCGGCGCGCCACGAGGCCGAGGCCGCCAGCCGGCTCAAGGACGAGTTCCTCGCCACCCTCTCGCACGAGCTGCGCACGCCGCTCAACGCCATCCTCGGCTGGGTGGCCCTGCTGCAGGCCGGCAAGCGCGACGCCGCCACCCTCGACCGCGCCACCGAGGTCATCGAGCGCAATGCCCGGGCGCAGGCGCGGCTGGTCGAGGACCTGCTCGACGTGTCGCGGATCATCACCGGCAAGCTGAGCCTCGACCTCTGCCAGGTCGATCTGCCGGCGATCCTCGACGCGGTGATGGACACGATACGGCCGGCGGCGCAGGCGAAGAGCATCCAGCTCGCGGTCGAGGTGGCGCCGGGGCTGCCGGCGCTGCGCGCCGACGCGGCACGCCTGCAGCAGGCGGTGTGGAACCTGGTCGCCAACGCCGTCAAGTTCACCCCGGACGGCGGGAGCGTCCGGGTGCGCTGCCGGCGGCGGGGCGGCAGCGTCGAGATCGAGGTGGAGGACGAGGGCATCGGCATCGAGCGCGAGTTCCTGCCGCTGGTCTTCGAGCGCTTCCGCCAGCAGGATGCCTCGACCACCCGCGCCCACGGCGGCCTCGGCCTCGGCCTGGCCATCGTGCGCCACCTGGTGGAGCTGCACGGCGGCACGGTGGAGGCGGAGAGCGACGGCCCCGGCGAGGGCGCCACCTTCCGCCTGCGCCTGCCGCTCTCCTCCCGCGCGCACGACGGCGACCAGGCCGAGGTGAGAACGCCCGGCCTGCGGCTCGACGGCCTGCACGTCCTGCTGGTCGAGGACGAGATGGACGCCCGCGACCTCTACCGGGTGGTGCTCGAGGACCGCGGTGCGGAGGTGGTGGCGGTGGCGACGGTCGAGGAGGCGCTGCGCCGCTTCGCCGACCGGCGGCCCGACGTCCTGGTGTCGGACATCGGCCTGCCGGGCAGCGACGGCTACGCGCTGATCCGCCGCATCCGGGAGATGCCGGCGAGGGACGGCGGCGAGGTCCCCGCCGTCGCCCTGACCGCCTACGCCGGTGCCGACCACCGCGCCCGCGCCCTCGACGCCGGCTTCCAGGTCCACGCCGCCAAGCCGGTCGAGGCCGACGAGCTGGCGGGCCTGGTGCGCCGGCTGGCCGACCCCGGCGCGGCGCACCCCGCCGGCTAGCCCAGGGCTAGCTCAACTCGACCGCGCCAGCAGGCGCTTCTGCACCCAGGCGCGCTGGTAGGCGGCCTGGCGGGCGGCGGTGGCGTCGGCGGTGCCGCCGGGCAGCTGGCGGGCCTCCTCGAGCAGGCGGTCGGCGGCGGCCGCGTCGAGGTCTTCGACGCGGCGCGCCTGCTCGGTCAGCAGCGACAGCTTGTCGCCGGCGAACTGGGCGAAGCCGCCGTCGACGTAGAAGCGGTCCTTGCCGCCGTCCGCGCGCTCGACGCGCAGCTCGCCGATGCCGAGCAGCGTCACCAGCGGCGCGTGGCTCGGCAGCACGCCGTACTGGCCGTCGTAGGCCGGGAAGACCACGGAGACGGCCTCCGTCTCCAGCACCGCCCCCTCGGGGGTGACGACGCTCAGCGTGAAGGCGCGCTCGCGGCTCATCCTTCCTTCTCCATCTCCTCGGCGCGCTTCGCCGCGTCCTCGATGGTGCCGACGTACATGAACGCCTGCTCGGGCAGGTGGTCCCACTTGCCCTCGATCAGCTCCTCGAAGCTGCGCACCGTGTCCTCGCGCGACACGTAGACGCCGGGGAAGCCGGTGAACTGCTCGGCGACGTAGAAGGCCTGCGACAGGAAGCGCTCGATGCGCCGCGCCCGGGCGACCGTCACCTTGTCCTCCTCGGAGAGCTCGTCGACGCCGAGGATGGCGATGATGTCCTGCAGGTCGCGGTAGCGCTGCAGCACCTGCTGCACCTGGCGGGCCACCGTGTAGTGGCGCTCGCCGAGCGCCTCGGCGCTCATGATGCGCGACGACGAGGCCAGCGGGTCGACCGCCGGGTAGATGCCCTTCTCGGAGATCGAGCGCTCGAGGTTCACCGTCGAGTCGAGGTGGGTGAAGGCGGTCGCCGGCGCGGGATCGGTGTAGTCGTCGGCCGGCACGTAGATCGCCTGGATCGAGGTCACCGCGCCCTGCTTGGTCGAGGTGATGCGCTCCTGGAGCTCGCCCATCTCGGTGCCGAGCGTCGGCTGGTAGCCCACCGCGGAGGGCATGCGGCCGAGGAGCGCCGAGACCTCGGAGCCCGCCTGTGTGAAGCGGAAGATGTTGTCGATGAAGAGGAGCACGTCCTGCCCCTCGACGTCGCGGAAGTACTCGGCCATGGTCAGGCCGGAGAGACCGACGCGGAGACGAGCGCCCGGCGGCTCGTTCATCTGGCCGTAGACGAGAGCTGTCGAGGCGAGCACCCCCGACTCCTTCATCTCGAGCCAGAGGTCGTTCCCCTCGCGCGTGCGCTCACCCACCCCGCAGAACACGGACTTGCCGCCGTGCTCCATGGCGATGTTGTTGATGAGCTCCATGATGATGACGGTCTTGCCTACGCCGGCACCACCGAACAGTCCGGTCTTGCCGCCCTTCACGTACGGCGCGAGCAGGTCGACGACCTTGATGCCGGTCTCGAAGATCTCGGTCTTGGGCTCGAGGTCCGGGTACTTCGGCGCCTCGCGGTGAATCGGCCACCGCTCGACACTCGCCGGGATCTCGCCCATCTCGTCCACCGGCTTGCCCAGCACGTTCAGAATGCG
>CAZLBJ010000062.1:0-6794 GCA_964557755.1 uncultured Thermoanaerobaculia bacterium | reverse complement strand
ACCCGCCGCCGCCGCGCCGAGGCGAAGGCCAACGGCCGCCGCCTCGGCACCATCTCCTACCGCTGGAAGAACGACAAGCGCTTCCCCCAGCTCCGCCTCTCCGGCGACTGGCTCGACGAAGCCGGCTTCGCCCTCGGCCAGCAGTTCGAGGTCACGGTCCACGACCGGAAGCTGACCATCGACGCGGTGTAGGTGAGCCCCGGCTGGCGGGCTGCGGTGGCGACGCCGGCCGGGGCCTTGACAGCGGTCCCCTGGAGTGGGACACTACCCGTCCGCCGCGGGAAGCTGACACGGCGCTTGCATTGACAAATGACGCGGGGTGGAGCAGTCAGGTAGCTCGTTGGGCTCATAACCCAAAGGTCGCGGGTTCAAATCCCGCCCCCGCAACCACCCTTTAAAGCCCTGACGGCCATGGAGGAACGCTCCTCATCCGGCAGGGCTTTCGCGTTTCCTGCAAGCGCTTTCGGCCTTGGCCGTTTGGCGGTAGGGCCCAGGTTGTGGTTGACTTAGGCTTATTGAGCATGGACTGCGTATGACCAAACCGGCCAAGCAGCGCTGGAAGCTCCGGGATCTCCGCGATTCCGCCGAAGGGATCATGATCTCAGACTGGTCACTGGACACGCCAGCGACCCAATACACCGCCACATCCAGTCACTACGGCCACCAAAGCGGCGTTGCTGTAATCCACTTCGCCCAGATGGTTGGAAGACGTCCGATGAACGCGCTTGCAATAGTCCTTCCGCCGGAGAGCATCTCTGAGTGGCTGCTACCGCACCTCGGCCCGATCCGGGAACGGCTAGAGCGCCTCGATGAGATGGGTAAGATCGAGCCTGTCCCGCCCCTCGATTTGGAGCTCCTCAGCCAGTTTGATAGCGGTGCCAACTACCTCCAGAAGGCAGCCGATCGAGTACGAGTGGCGGCCGGCGACTCGTTCGCGGCCCTGGATTTTTTCAAGCTACCAGTTGTGCCTCCGGCACTCATTGAGGCGCGACCTAATGAAACCCTCGATATCGAAGATGTGGTGCGGGTAATGGTACCGACGTCGCTGTTCGTCTCCCTGCTCCAGCAGATGGAGACTGTCGAGGGCTACCAAACAAAGGACGATCCAAATGCACGGGATGACTAGGGATCTCTACTCCGGCCCCCTGAAGGAACCCGAGTTCTTGGAGGCAACGCCTCAGGACTTCAGTGTTTCTGCGAAGAGTCGTGGCAAGAAATGGGTGCTGAGTGCCACCTTGGCTGCGACCTCTTTACTCCTGGTGATACCCCAAGCTTCGGCTTCCCGCCAAGACTTCCCTCTCGTTGCCAGCCAAGGAGCGGATGCTGTACCCGAAATCGCCAACTGGAGACGGTGGATCGCCGGTCTTCACAACGCTGATCTCGACCCAGAGGTGGTCCGGCGGCTCCGTGAGGCGTTCACGCAAGTAATAGAGCCGACAGGCCTCGTGCCCGGAGGTATGGCTACCCCTTCAGGAGCGTACCTGCTCACCTGGGAGCTTGAACAGCACCATCTTGAGCTCGAGCTCTTTACCAACCATTGGGAGTGGTTCTATAAGAACCGCAAGACAGGGCGCCTAGCGGGTGAGGAAAATATAATCGGTACGGACTTCAGCCGCTTCAGAAAAGAGCTAGTAAAACACGGTTTCTAGCGCTTTGAGCCTCCCTGAAGATGACTTGGAGGAGCTGAGGGAAGGAAAGGTCCTTCGTCTCGCTGCTCCCCAACACCTCGCTCCCGGTACACGGCTTCCTCACCCAGGCCTCTTTGCTCTGGATGAGAAAGACGTAGGGGAAGCACGAGAGAGGGGCCGCCCCCCAATGCTCTCCGTGTTCGACCGTCAACGAACGACCGTTGCCCAGGCTTGGGCCATATTCGGCCGAGACGTCGACCACGTGACCTTTGAGTTGGATGTCGAAGGAATCAGGACTCTAACACGTCTACTTCCTCCAGCAGCGCCTGAGGTTCGCGTACTACGAAATCTGCTGCTCCCACCTCAAAAGGCCCGGCTCGAAGGAAGCTCGGGCCACTGCGGTATTGCCGGTCTCCACCGAGACGCCGGCTTTCCGCGAAAGCCCTACAAGAGCGTTAGAGATGAGCTGTGCGAGCTTGCAAGGGCAGTTGACGAGTAAAAGTCGCACCGGCACCTCCGCCAAGGCGACCATCATTCGCTGCGTCCTCGACGATGCCTACCGCGTCGAGGCGATCTACGGGCACGTCCGCGACCTGCCGGCGGAGAAAGACCAGAACGTGAAGCGCCTAAAGTACGCACTTGCAGGTGCCGCCAGCCTGCCTCTCGCCACCGAGGAGGATTGCGAGCGCCAGAGCCTCTCGAGCGCTCCGTTCAGGCGGCGGGCCACGATCGACTGCGAGAGCTGCTTGGCGCTCACGATGTCGGTGATCGAGGCGCGGCCGCCGGGCCGCAGTGCCCGGAACATCTCTTAGACCACCCGGCGCTTGCGGAACGAACGGTTGAGGACGCCGTTGGAGAGGACCACGTCCACCGAGGCGTCGGGGAGGGGGATCTCCTCCATGCGGCCCTCGTGGCAGTCTATGGCGCCGCCGTCGGCGGCGACGTGCAGCCCCCTCCAGCCACTCCGGGTCGTAACCGAAGCGCTCCGCCGCGCTGTACCGAAAGCGAAGTCAACGCCCCCAAACTTGACAGTCTTTTCGGCCGGTCGGTAGTCTGGCGCACCGTTTCGGGCCGCCGACCGCCTCCTGCCGCCGCACCGCCCGTCTCGTCCGCAATCCCCACGGAGCCTCATGGCCGACCCCAAGACCAAGCCTGCGAAGACCGCCAAGGGCAAGCACCTCGTCATCGTCGAGTCGCCGGCGAAGGCCACCACCATCAGCCGTTTCCTGGGCAGCGACTACCGCGTCGAGGCGAGCTACGGGCATGTCCGCGACCTGCCGCAGAACGCCAAGGAGATCCCCGCCGCGGTGCGCAAGCAGCCGTGGGCGCGGCTCGGCGTCGACCTCGACCACGGGTTCGCGCCGGTGTACGTGGTGCCGGCGGACAAGAAGCAGCACGTCAAGCGGCTGAAGGACGCGCTGGCCGGCGCCGACAGCCTGCTGCTCGCCACCGACGAGGACCGCGAGGGCGAGAGCATCTCGTGGCACGTGCTCGAGCTGCTCAAGCCGAAGAAGGGGGTCGCCGTCGAGCGCATCGTCTTCCACGAGGTCACCCCGGAGGCGATCCGCGAGGCGCTCGCCTCGCCGCGGCAGGTGGACCAGAACCTGGTGCGCGCCCAGGAGGCGCGGCGCGTCCTCGACCGCCTCTACGGCTACTCGCTGTCGCCGCTGCTGTGGAAGCGGGTGGCGCCCGGCCTCTCCGCCGGCCGCGTGCAGAGCGTCGCCGTCCGCCTGCTGGTCGAGCGCGAGCGCGAGCGCATGCGCTTCCGCGCCGCCGAGTACTGGGACCTCAAGGCGACGCTGGCGGCCGACGCCGAGGGGGAGGATGGCGGCTCCTTCGAGGCGCGGCTGGTGCGGCTCGGCGACCGGCGCGTCGCCGAGGGGCGCGACTTCGACCCGGAGACCGGCGAGCTCACCGGCCGCGACCGCCTGCACCTCGGCGAGGCGCGCGCCCGCGCCCTGGCCGCCGCCGCCGCCGGCTCGCGCCCCTGGCGCGTTGCGTCGATCGAGACCAAGCCGGGCCGTCAGTACCCGTCGCCGCCGTTCATCACCTCGACGCTGCAGCAGGAGGGCAACAGGAAGCTCCGTTTCACCTCGCGGCGCACCATGCGCATCGCGCAGCAGCTCTACGAGGGCATCGACCTCGGCGGCGAGCGCGTCGGCGTCATCACCTACATGCGCACCGACTCGACGAACCTCGCGCAGCGCGCCGTGGCGCAGGCGCGGCAGGTGATCGGCGACGTCTACGGGCAGGGCTACCTGCCGGCCAAGCCGGTGCACTACAAGACGAAGACCAAGGGCGCGCAGGAAGCGCACGAGGCGATCCGCCCCACGGATCTCTCGCGCCGGCCGCAGGACGTGCGCCGCTTCCTCGACGACGACCAGTTCCGCCTCTACGAGCTGGTGTGGAAGCGCACCATCGCCTGCCAGATGAAGCCCGCCGAGGTCGAGCGCACGCAGCTCGAGGTGGAGGTCGAGGTGCCGGACGGCCGCCTCGCCTTCGCCGCCGCCGGCAAGCGCATCGTCTTCCCCGGCTTCCTGCGCGCCTACGTCGAGGGCTCGGACGACCCGGAGAGCGAGCTCGAGGACCGCGAGAGCCTGCTGCCGGCGCTCACCCAGGGTCAGGTGGTCGAGGCCCGCGCCGTCGAACCCGAGGGCCACACCACGCAGCCGTCCTACCGCTACACGGAGGCCAGCCTGGTCAAGAAGCTCGAGGAGGAGGGCATCGGCCGGCCGTCGACCTACGCGTCGATCATCAGCACGGTGCAGGACCGCGGCTACGTCTTCAAGCGTGGCAACGAGCTGGTGCCGACCTTCACCGCCTTCTGCGTCACCGAGCTGCTGGAGGCGCAGTTCCACGACCTCGTCGACACCGCCTTCACCGCCCACATGGAGGACGACCTCGACGAGGTGGCCGCCGGCACCAAGGCGTGGGACGAGCTGGTGGGCGACTTCTACTACGGCCCCGGCGAGGAGCGCGGCCTGCAGCAGCGGGTGGACGAGGGCGAGGCGCTGTACCCGGCGGTGCCGATCGGCACCGACCCCGAGAGCGGCGAGGCGCTGGAGGTCAAGGTGGGCAAGTACGGCCCCTACCTGCGGCGCGGCGAGGACGGCACCGTCGCCAGCCTGCCCGAGGACATGCCGCCGGCCGACCTCACCGTCGAGCGGGCGCTCGAGATGCTGAGCGCCAAGGAGGACGATCCCGATCCGGTGACCACCGACCCGGCCACCGCCAAGCCGGTCTTCCTGCGCCACGGCCGCTTCGGCTTCTACCTCGAGCGCGAGCTCACCGCCGCCGAGGCCAAGGAGCGCGGCGACGACAAGCCGCAGCGCGTGTCGCTGCCCAAGGGGCTGTCGCCGGAGGAGCTGACCCCGGAGCAGGCGCAGCAGCTCATCCAGCTGCCGCGCAGCCTCGGCGGCCACCCGGAGAGCGGCGAGGAGATCTCGACCAACCTCGGCCGCTACGGCCCCTACGTGCGCCACGGCAAGGACTTCCGCAACCTCCCCTCGTGGGAGGCGGCGGTGGAGCTCTCCCGCGAGCAGGCGCTGGAGATCCTGGCGCAGCCGAAGGAGCGGCGCGGCCGGCGCGGCGGCGGCGCGGCGGCGGCGAGGACGGTGCTCAAGGACCTCGGCGAGCCGGCGGGCGCCGAGGGGCCGGTGCGCGTTCTCGACGGCCGCTACGGCCCCTACGTCACCGACGGCAAGACCAACGCCACGCTGCCCCGCGGCGCCGACCCGCAGGCGCTCAGCGTCGAGCGCGCCCTCGAGCTCCTCGAGGCCAAGCGCAAGGCCCCCAAGCGCGGCCGCCGCACCGGCGGCCGCAAGAAGACGGCCGCGAAGAAGGGCTGAGCGGACGCCGCCATGCAGCCGACCGACACCAGCGCCTTTGAGACCTTCTTCGGCTGCCTGTTCATCCTGGTCATCTTCGCGGCGATCGGGTGGATCTGGTGGCGCATCATGGGCAAGACCGGCCACCACCCGGCGCTCGGCCTGCTGATGATCGTGCCGCTGGCCAACGTCGTGGTGCTGCTCTGGCTGGCGCTCTCGGAGTGGCCGATCCACAAGCGAATCAAGGACCTGGAGAGCGGCAAGGGGCTCCTCGACCGCTTCGAGTGAGCGCCGAGCCTTCTCAGGCCGCGCCGCCCGACCGCCGCGCGTAGGCCGGGCCGGGGAAGCGGCGCACCCAGCCGGTGAGCTCCAGCTCGAGCAGGGCGCCGAGCACCGCGTCGACGCCGAGGCCGAGCTCGTCGGCCACCGCCTCCGGCGAGCGCTCCCGCCCCACCGGCAGCGCCGCCAGCACCTTTGCCGGCAAGCCGCGCGTCGGCGCCCCCGGCTCCGCACCGCCGCCGCCGTTCCGCCGCTCCGCCCGCGCACCGCGCTCCGTCCCCGCGTCCGGCGCCTCGCCCGCCCCGTCTTCTCCCTCGTCGGTCTTTTCGGGGTTTTCCACGCCGGCCAGCACCATCTGCTCGGCCAGCCGCCGCAGCAGCCCGGTCGCCCCGGACGGCCCGACCAGCGCGTCGAGCACGTCCCGCGCCGAGGTCGCCGGCGCCGCCCCGTCCGCCAGCAGGCGGTGCGGCCCCTCGGACAGGCGGTCGTAGAGCGACCCTGGCACCGCCAGCACCTCGCGCCCGAGGTCGAGCGCCAGCCGCGCGGTGATCAGCGAACCCGAGCGCTTCGCCGCGCGCACCACCACCGTCCCCCACGACAGCGCCGCGATCAGCCGGTTCCGGACCGGGAAGTGCCACGCTTTGGGCTCGATGGCGCAGGGGAACTCGCTGATCACGGCGCCACCTTCACCGCCTCCCGCCACGATGCGCCGGAACAGCGGCCGGTGGCCGTGCGGGTATGGCACGTCGAGGCCGCAGCCGAGGACCGCCACCGTGGTGCCGCCGCCGTCCAGCGCGCCGGCGTGGGCCGCCGCGTCGACGCCGCGGGCGAAGCCGGAGACCACCGGCAGGCCGGCGGCGGCGAGGGCGCGGGCGAGGTCGCCGGCCACCTCGAGGCCGTACGCGTCGGCGCGGCGCGAGCCGACCATCGCCACCGCCGGGCCGCCCGCCGCCACCGCCGGCGGCAGCGCCCCGGCCACCGCCAGCACCGGCGGCGGCAGCGCCAGGTCGAGGAGCGGCCGCGGGTAGGCGGCGTCGAGCCGGGTGAGCAGGCGCCCGCC
>CAZLBJ010000061.1:0-9342 GCA_964557755.1 uncultured Thermoanaerobaculia bacterium | reverse complement strand
GGAGCCGAGCAGCAGGATCGACTGCGGATAGAGCTGAGCCACCGCCCGCACTTCCGCTTCGGCACCGGGGAGCGCCGGGAGGTGTCCGAAGGCGGCTGTATCGAAGGTCGAGGCGGCGATCAGGGTGGCGCCGGCCGGCGCCGCGGCGGGAGGAATCTGCGAGCGCTCGGGGCGCTCGAGCAGCGCTCGGGCGCTCGGCAGGATGGTGATCGGGTGCTTCTCGACGAGGTATGGCCCACCAGCGGCGTCACGCAGAGCGGCGAAGGGAACGCCGTGGAGCGAACGGTCCGGCACGACGAAGAGACGCTCGCCGCGCGGCAGCTCCCTGACGGGTCGCGGCAGTAGGACTCCGGACAGCCGTACCCAGGACTCGGAAGCGTCGTCCGCAGGCCGCGTACGCAGCGCCGCGAGGGCGTTCGAGACCAGCTCCTGGAGCTCCCGGCGAAGGATTGAGCGGACGTGCAGCGTGACGCCGCCTTCGCGGACCACCCAGACCAGCAGACGGTCGTCTAGCCACGCGTACTCCACGAGCGTCGTCCCGACCGGCAGCCTCGCCAGCCTTCGGACGTCGGCCCGCTCCCCCAGCCCGCGCCCTTCCTCGACGAGGCGGGCGCGCTCGGCGATCTCCAGGCTCTCCCACGGCGGGCGCGCCTGATCGACCGCCAGGGCGAGCAGGGCGTCGAACAGCTCCTGCGAAGTGTCGGCGAAGGAGCGGCGCTGCTCCTCGGTGAGCCCTCCCCGGTGCTCCTCGGCGAGGCCGATCGCCCGCCACAGGTCGGCCTCCGCGTGCCGCGGCCGGCCGACCGCCAGCAGGCAGCGGGCGCGGCTGAGGAGGGCGTTTGCGAGGTCGACGACGAGGCCGCGCCGGCGGTAGAACTCGACCGAGGCATCCAGGTCCGGCAGCGCTCGGCCCGGTTCGGCCTGGCGCCGCACCTCGGCCTCGGCGTAGCGCACGTCCGCCTCGAGCCTGCGCCGCATCTCGGGGTCGGGTGTCCTCGCCGCGGCGGCCCGGGCGCGGCGAAGGTCGGTCGCTGCCGCGCCGGCATCCCCGTGGGAGAGCCGGATCTTGCTCCGCCACAGCAGCGCCTCGGCCACGAGGACGTGCCTGCCGAGCGTCTCAACGACCTGCACTCCCTCGTCCTGGATCGCCAGGGCGGCGTAGGACAAGCTCGCCTCGTCGGCGGCGTGGGCGGTCTCCCACAGCAGGTTGTGGAGCCGTTGCGGTTCGACGGCGCCTGCGAGGAGGCTCACGGCCCGGTAGCGATGGTTCCAGGCTTCGTCGTCGTAACCGAGCAGGCGGAGGTTTTCGGCCTGGAGAGTGTGCAGGGCGCCCAGGTTTGCGGCTTCGCCGGCGGCGGTCATGAGGCCGGCCGCGGCGCGGTAGGAGCGCAAGGACTCGGCGAACGCGCCGCGCCGGAAGCGGAGCAGGCCGAGACCCCAGTGGGCGCGGCCGGCCAGCGCTGGATAGGACGCCGTGTCGAGACCCGCGAGCGCCGCCTGGAACAGGTCCTCCGCGGCCGCGGCGTCGCCGAGGTAGAGGGCGGCGCCTGCGAGAGCGCTACGAGCCCAGGCGGCAGCCGGGCTGCCGGTGCTTTCCAGATCGCGTAGCGCGAGCGAAAACGTGCGCTTGGCGTTCTCGGTGCGGAACGCGGCGAACTCGACCTGCCCCACCGATAGCGCCTGGTGGCCGCGGGTCGACGCGCGGGCGGTCGCGGGGCCTTCCTCCAGGGCACGGCGGATGGCGGCGCAGGAGTCGGCGACGGAGCGGTCGCCGCCCTGCGCCCCGAGCGCAAGGCCGATTCGCTCCGCGGCGTCGAGAGCGGCGGTCGCGCCAGCCGCGTCGTCGCTTCGGTGCTTTCGTCCCCAGCGCCCCAGCAGCACCTCCATAGCCACCTCGCGGGCCGCCTGCGGGTTCGCCGCGACCACCGCGGCGAGGTCGGCACCGCCCGCCTCGGCGGCGCTCAGGATTCGCGCCTTCGGGTCCTCCACTTCGACGGACAGCGCCGCCAGGCGGTCGCGCGCCTCGGCGGCCCAAGGGGAGTCGGGGTCGATCCGCAGGTAGCGCCGCCAGGCCTCCGCCGCCTGGCCGCGGAGGTGGAGCTGGTCGAGCGCCCAGGCGCGGTTGAAGACCGCCTCCGGTAGCGCCGGGTCGAGCGCCGCGGCGCGCTCGGCGGCGTCGAGGGCACGGACCAGGTCGAGGGGCTCGTCGCCGTGCTGGGCCAGCGCCGCCAGCGCCGCCGCCCAGTCGCTCAGCACGGCGGCGTCGTCCGGGGCCGCGGCGGCCGCCTCGGCGAGCAGGCGCTCGGCCCGCTCGGCCGCGGCGGCGCCTCCCAGCGCCAGCCGCACCCTCGCCGCTTCTCCTGGCCGCGCCGCGCTCCCGCCGGAGCCGCGCCGTGTGCGCAGCAGGGCGCGGAAGGCGTCGCTGCCGGGAACCGGCGGCTCGCCGCAGCGGACGGCGGGGAGGAGCCGTCCGGGCTCCCGGACCTGGCGGCAGGGGGCGTAGGCGAAGCCGCCGGTCAGACGCGGGCCGAGGGGGCGGGCGAGCCCCGCTTCGCGGATCGCATCTTCGACCTCCGATCCGCCTTCGCCGCCGCCGCAGCTCGCCCCGGCGAGACAGAGCGCCAGCACCGTACCCGCCAGCCCGGCGGCCGCCGCTCTCCGTCGTCGCTGCCGTTGCTCGGAGCCCGCCACCGCGCACCCTGCCCGCTACTCCCCGACGTGCACCACCAGGCTGCGGGAGTGGCGGCGGGCGCGGTGCTCCCAGAGGTAGATGCCCTGCCAGGTGCCGAGCGCCAGGCGGCCGTCGAGGATGGGGATCGACAGGGTGGTGGCGGTGAGGGCGGCGCGGATGTGCGACGGCATGTCGTCCGGGCCCTCGGCGGTGTGGGTGTAGAGCGGGTCGTCCTCCGGCACCAGACGGGCCAGCCAGCGCTCGAGGTCGCGGCGCGCCGAGGGGTCGGCGTTCTCCTGGATGGTCAGGCTGGCCGAGGTGTGGCGGATGAACACGGTCGCCAGCCCCTCGCGCAGGCCGCTGTCGGCGACCGCCGCGGCGACGCGGTCGGTGATCTCGTGCAGGCCGGGGCCGGGGACGGCGACGTCGAGGGTGCGGATCATGGTCAGATCCAACCCTTGCGGCGGAAGTAGATCACCAGCGCGACGGCGACGGCCAGCATCAGCGCCAGCGAGGCGGGGTAGCCCCAGGCCTGGTGGAGCTCCGGCATGCGGTCGAAGTTCATGCCGTAGATGCCGGCGATGAAGGTCAGCGGGATGAAGATGGTGGCGATGATGGTGAGCACCTTCATCACCTCGTTCATGCGCTGGCTGAGCGACGACAGGTAGACCTCTAGCATGCCGGCGCCGAGCTCGCGGTAGGTCTCGATGATCTCCAGCACCTCGACGGAGTGATCGTAGAGGTCGCGCAGGTACAGGCGCGTCTCGTCGCTGAACAGCGGCGTGTCGTCGCGCAGCAGGGCGTTGATCATCTCGCGCTTCGGCCAGGCGGCGCGGCGGAGCTGCAGCAGCTCGCGGCGCACGCGGTAGATGTGCTCGAGGCTGTGCGGCGTCGGCTCGTCGATCAGCTCCTCCTCGAGCTCCTCGATGTGCTCGCCGAGCCGCTCGAGGATGGGGAAGAAGCTGTCGACCAGGGCGTCGACCAGGGCGTAGGTGAGGTAGTCGGCGCCGCGCGTCGGCAGGCGGCCGGTGGCGCGGCGCAGACGGTCGCGCACCGGCTCGAAGGCGTCGCCGGGCACCTCCTGGAGGGTGATCACCAGGCCGGGCCGCACGAACATCGAGATCTGCTCCGGCACCAGCTCCTCGATGCCGTCGTCGGCCTGCGGCCGGTGGTGGAAGTGGCGCAGCACGATGAACAGGTGCCCCTCGTAGTCCTCCATCTTCGGGCGCTGTCCGGTGTTGACCACGTCCTCGAGCGCCAGCGGGTGGAAGGCGAAGATGCGGCCGATCTCGGCCAGCAGCTCGACGTCGTGGACGCCGACGACGTCGATCCAGGTGACCGGGTACGGCGCGCCGCCGAGCTTCGGCACCAGCGGCGCGAGGTCGGCGGCGCTCTCGGCGGTCGACTCCTCGCAGCCGTCCGGGCCGTAGCGCAGCACCTGGATGGAGATCTGCTCGACGCGCTGCGCGGGCGCGCGCAGCGTCCCCGGCGAGGCGCCGACGTGCCCGTGGCGGCGGACGAAGCGGAGGGGCATGCGCCGAATCTATCGCGCTTCGGCGGGCGCCGCGGGAGCCAGCCGGCCGGCGAGCGGCGGCAGGACGGCGAGGGCGTGGCGCACGGCGGGCAGCGACAGGCTGTTGCCGGCGAGCCGCCAGCCGTGGGCCACCGGCAGCGCGGCGGGGAGCACGTAGCCGGCGGGGAAGCCGAGCAGGGCGAGGACCTCGCGCGGATGGAAGCGGCGCAGCCGGCCGCCGTGGGGGCCGCCGTCGAGACGGAGATAGGAGCCGCTGCGCACCGGCGAACGGCCGTAGGCGGAGGTGAAGCAAGCGGCGACCGCCGCCGGGTCGCCGGCGTCGACGATCGACAGCGCGCCGGCGTAGCGCCGCGCCAGCTCCTCCGGCACCGCCAGCTCCGGGTCGTCGTGGCGGGCGGGATCGACGAAGGCGGCGAGCGGACGCGGCTCCGCCGCCGCTCCTGGCGCCACCTCAGGGAAGGGGAGGAGCCCCCCGGCGTCGCCGCGGGCGGCGACGAGGTAGAAGCGCCGGCGGCGGTTGGGCCAGCCGAGCTGGCTGGGGCAGAGCAGGACCTCCGCCGCCTGGTAGCCGGCGTCGGCGAGCACCCGCCGCAGCTCGCGGTGGGCCCGCGAGCCGGCGAAGCCGGGCACGTTCTCGAGGAACAGCCAGCGTGGCCGCACCTCCGGCAGGCGGGCCAGCAGATTGCGCAGGCTCGCCGCCCGCGGGTCGTCGAGGTCGCGCCCCCTGCCGCGGCGGGTGTAGGGCTGGCAGGGCGGCGACGTCGTCCACAGGTCGGCGCCGAAGCCGCCGAGCTCGTCCGCGCCCAGCGAGTCGAGCGTGCGTACCCGGGTCGGGTGGTCGAAGTTGGCCGCGTAGACGCCCAGCGCCACCCGGTCGAGGTCCACCGCCGCCACCACCCGCGCCGCCCCGCCCAGCGCCGCCGCCACGCCGCCGATGCCGCAGAACAGCTCGAGGACGGTGGGCGGATCGTGAGCGGACCGGCGCATGCGGCCAGTCTAGCGGCGGCGCCGGCGCCACCCGCGCGGGTGGTGCGGCGTTTTCGTGCCGGCGCTAGCGTCGAAGCAGCGGCAACCCGGAGAAAGGAGCGCGTGCGATGCGAGACCTCCGCAAGTCGTCGACCTTCCGTGTCACGGTCTTTCGGACATTCGTTCTCACCGGAGTCGTCTGCCTGCTCGCCGTCCTGGCGGCGGGCGGCCCGCAGGGACCGGACTCGGTGGAGGGCGCCAAGGCGGCCTACGGCAAGACCATCTACCGCGTCTACTGCGCGAGCTGCCACGGCGTCGACGGCGCCGGCGACGGCAAGCTCGCCCAGTACCTCAACGTCAAGCCCGCCGACCTCACCCGCGTCGAAGCGCGCAACGGCGGCGTCTTCCCGGAGGAGCGCCTGGTTCGCATCATCGACGGCCGCGAGGACGTCGCGGGCCACTCCGCCGACATGCCGGTGTGGGGCGACGCGTTCCAGAAGACCGACGCGCTGGAGAACGAGCCGCCGGAGGTGCGCGAGGCCGAGGTGGCGCGCAAGATCGAGTCGCTGATCGCCTACCTGCGCTCGATCCAGCTGGCGGAGTAGCCTTCCGTCGGGCTCAGGGCGCGGCTCAGGGCACGAAGCGGTAGCCGACGCCGCGCACCGTCTGGATGTGGCGCGGGCGCCAGGAGTTCTCCTCGAACGCCTTGCGCAGCTCGACGATGACGTTGTCGACGACGCGGGTGTTGGGGTGGTGGGGCAGCTCCCACACCTCGGCGAGCAGCTCGCGCCGCGACACCACCTGGTTGGGCCGCGAGGAGAACACCCGCATCACCGCCATCTCCTTGCGCGACAGCTCCTTGACGCCGTCGAGCGTCTGCGCCTGCCAGGTGTCGAAGTCGATCCAGAAGCGGCCGAAGACGACCCGGCCGGTGGCGCCGCCGCGGTCCTCGGCCGCCTCGCCGTTGGCGCGCTGCGCCCAGGCGTGGCGGCGCAGCAGGCCGTCGACGCGCGCCAGCAGCTCGGCGAGGTCGAAGGGCTTGACCACGTAGTCGTCGGCGCCCAGCTTGAGGCCGAAGATGACGTCGTCCGGCTGGCTGCGGGCGGTGAGCATGAGGATCGGCGTGAAGACGTTCTCGCGGCGCAGCGTCTGGCAGATCTCGAAGCCGTCCGTGCCGGGCAGGCGGACGTCGAGGACGATCAGGTCCCAGCCGGGCTCGCGGGCGCGCTCGAGCGCCGTGTCGCCGTCGCCCACCACCTCCACCTCGTGGCCCTTGAGGCCGAGGTTGAGCTCGAGGCCCTCGGCGATCGCCTCCTCGTCCTCGACCACCAGGATGCGCGCGCCGCGGGACTCGGTCACGCGGCGGCCTCGTGGCTGCGCGGCAGGCGCACGGCGAAGCGGGCGCCGGGGCGCCCCTCCTGCGAGTAGGCGTGGACCTCGCCGCCCATCTCGCGCACCAGCCCGTAGACGATCGACAGCCCCAGGCCGGTGCCGAAGCGGCGGCCGTCGTCGCCGCGGCCGACTTGGTAGAAGCGCTCGAAGACGCGCTTGAGGTCGGTGCGCGGGATGCCGATGCCATCGTCCTCGACCTCGAGCAGCACGGTGCCGTCCTCGTCGCGGACGCGCAGCCGCACCTCGCCGCCGGGGTCGGAGAAGCGGGCCGCGTTGTCGAGCAGGTTGTCGAGCACGCGGTGCAGGGCGTCGGGGCTCGCCTGCACGACGGCCGCCGTCTGGAGGAGCGTCGCCAGGCGCACGCCGCGCGCTTCGACGCGCGGCCCCTCGCGCTCGACGTAGCGGTCGAGGAAGGGCGCCAGCGCCAGCGCCTCGACGTCGAGCCGGCTGCGCCGCAGCAGCAGGCGGCTCGACTCGAGCACGTTGTCGACCAGCGTGCCCATACGCTCGGTCTGCTGCACGATGAAGCGCGTCGAGCGGCGGCGATCCTCGTCGACCAGCCCGGGTTGCTCGAGCGTCTGCGCGTGCAGCCGGATGGCGGCCAGCGGCGACTTCAGCTCGTGGGTGATGTTGGAGATGAACTCGTCCTGCTTGATCAGGTAGCGGCGCGCCGCCAGCGCCTGGGCGAGCTGGTAGGTGATGCCGCCCATCACCAGGCTGAACAGCAGACAGCCGACGGCGAGCAGCCACCAGTTGACGCCGGCGCCGCCGAGGTTCGCCCCCAGGCGGCCGGCGAGCTGCTCGATGCGGCTGCCCGAGCGCACGATGTAGACCACCCACGCCACCAGCAGGGCGATCGTCGCCAGCAGCGACAGGACGTAGGTGATGACCACCGGCAGGGAGCGCTTGGCGTGCATCGCCCTCATCGTATCTCGCCTCCGGCCGTGACCGATTCCTGACAAAAACCTGATTGCGCTTGACCCCCTGGCTGGGATCATCAGGATCTGGAGCTCTCGCACACCCAGTCCCCGCATCCCCAGACCGAGGAGCACCGATGATCGAAGTCGACCGCCCCGAAAAGATCCACTGGCACCCGAAGATCGCCCTCTTCTTCGCTGTCCACCTGGCCTGCCTGGCCGCCTTCTGGCTGCCGTTCTCGTGGTCGCTGGTGGCGCTCGCGGTGGGCCTCTACGTGCTGCGCATGTGGGCCGTCACCGCCGGCTACCACCGCTACTTCTCCCACCGCACCTTCAAGACCAGCCGTGTCTTCCAGTGCGTGCTCGCCGTCCTCGGCCTGCTGTGCGTGCAGAAGGGGCCGCTGTGGTGGGCCGCCCACCACCGGCGCCACCACCGCCACAGCGACCAGCAGGGCGACATCCACTCGCCGGGGCTGCAGGGCTTCCTGTGGGCCCACGTCGGCTGGATCCTGACCACCGACCACGACGCCACCGACTACGACCGCATCGCCGACTTCGCGCGCTACCCGGAGCTGCGCTGGCTCAACCGCTTCCACCTGGTGCCGCCGGTCGCCCTGGCCGGCCTACTGCTGGCGCTCGGCGGCCTGCCGGCCTTCGTCTGGGGCTTCTGCATCAGCACCGTGGCGGTGTGGCACGTGACCTTCTCGATCAACAGCCTCACCCACATGTTCGGCCGCCGCCGCTACGCCACCAGGGACGACAGCCGCAACAACCTGTGGCTGGCGCTCCTGACCCTCGGCGAGGGCTGGCACAACAACCACCACTACTTCAAGAGCTCGACGCGCCAGGGCTTCTTCTGGTGGGAGGTCGACTTCACCTACTACGTGCTGCGCGCCCTGGCGGCGGCGGGCATCGTCTGGGACCTCAAGGAGCCCTCCGCGGAGGTCAAGGCCGGAGAGCTGCCCGCGCCGGGCATGGAGAGCGGCCAGCCGGCCCTGATCGAGCGCCGCGCGGCTTGAGGCGACCGCGGAACCCGGACGAGTGGATGGGATCGCGGATCTGAGGGTGGTACGCAGAAGGCCTGCCGCCGACACAGCATCGTCTGATACGCTTCCTTTACTCATCGTCGGCAGGACCCCACACCTCGTCGCAGGAGGTGCCCATGTTGTGGCGTGCTTCCAACCGCTGGAACGCTGTCCTCTTCGTCTGGTGCATCGCGTTTGCCTCGCTCGTCGGTGCCCCTCCCGCTTCCGCCGTGCCGGTTCCCGGGGAGCAGTGCCAGCCGGAGATCCCCAGCGGCACGGGGACCACGTTCCGATGGGAGGAGACCATCGTGTCGCCGGCGCTGGGGGCGTCGGTGTGCTTCGCGACGGGGTTCCGCTGTGCGCTGCCGGCGCACGAGTCGACGACGTACCAGTTCCTCGATCCGGGCTGCGATCCGCTGTCGGGTCCGTGCCAGTACCAGGCGCGGGTTCAGTTCCGGCTGCCGGGCAACCAGCTCAACCAGGACGACGATTCCGGCGCCCACTTTTTCAACAGCCGGTGGTACGAGGGGGACACGGCACCCACGTGCTACGACTTCAACTGCGGGCAGAAGAGCATCTGCGGCCAGGCGTTCACCGGCGGCGGGGTGATCGACGGCGACCGGGCGGTGTTCACCGCCACGGTGTCGAACACGTGCAGCGGGGTCGAGGACGAGACGCGGGTGTGGTCGCTGGCGGTGCTGGTGTGCCAGACGAGCTCCTCGTGCCGCAAGACGGGCAAGGCGGAGGGGATCGCGCTGGGCGGCCCCGACGTGGCCGCGGAGCTGGGCTGCCCGGGACCTCCGCCGCCGGAGCGGTGCAAGGGCGACGCGTCGTGCC
>CAZLBJ010000060.1:0-7073 GCA_964557755.1 uncultured Thermoanaerobaculia bacterium | reverse complement strand
AGGCGGGTGCCGGTGCCGTGCGCCTCGACGAAGCCGAGGGTGTCGGCGCCGACGCCGGCGTCGGCCAGCGCCTCGAGGATCACCGCGGTCTGCCCCTCGACGCTGGGGGCGGTGAACGTCGCCTTGCCGGAGCCGTCGTTGTTGGTCGCCGAGCCGAGGATCAGGGCGCGCACGGTGTCGCCGTCGGCCTCGGCGTCGGCCAGCCGCTTGAGCACCACCATGCCGACGCCGGAGCCGAACACGGTGCCCGCGGCGGCGGCGTCGAAGGGGCGGCAGTGGCCGTCGGGCGACAGGATGCCGCCCTCGTCGTAGCGGTAGCCGGCGTCGTGCGGGACGTTCAAGGCGACGCCGCCGGCGAGCGCCATGCGGCACTCGTCGAGCAGCAGGCTGCGGCAGGCGAGGTGCACCGCCACCAGCGACGTCGAGCACGCGGTCTGCACCGCGTAGCTCGGCCCCCTGAGGTCGAGCTTGTAGGAGACGCGGGTGGCGAGCAGCGCCTGGTCGCCGCCGAGGACGAGCTGCAGCATGTCGCGGCCGCGCAGCGCCTCTGGCTTCGAGGCGAGGTGGAAGAGGTAGGTGTTGGTCTTCGAGCCGGCGAAGACGCCGATCGGCCCGCCGTGGCGCGCCGGGTCGTGGCCGGCGTCCTCGAGCGCCTGCCAGGCGACCTCGAGCAGCAGGCGCTGCTGCGGGTCCATCACCTCGGCCTCGAGCGGGCTGTAGCCGAAGAACGAGGCGTCGAAGCGGTCGTGGCCGGCGAGCAGCGGCGCCGCCTTGACGTAGCGCGGGTGGGCCAGCTCCCGCGGCGAGACGCCGGCGGCGAGCAGGCGCGCGTCGTCGAGCGGCACGATGCCCTCGCGGCCCTCCAGCAGGTGGCGCCAGAAGGTCTCGGTGTCGGCGGCGCCGGGGAAGCGGCCGGCGATGCCGACGATGGCGATCTCGTCGCCGGTCAGCCCGTCGCGGCGCACCGGTGCCGTCGGCATGGGGTCCTCCAGGGGACGGCTCACGGGGTGGCTCCGATGCGCTCGCGGCGGCGGGCCAGGCGCTCCTTGCGGCGGTCGCTGGCGGCGCGCCGCTCCTCGAGGTGCTCGGCGCGCTCCTCGGCGCCGGCGGCGGTGCGCTCGACCAGGCGGGCCAGCGAGCGCACGGTGAGCGCCTCGTAGAGCTGCGCCACCGGCAGCTCGGCGCCGAGGGCGTCCTGCAGGCGCGAGGCGACGCGCACGGCGACGAAGGAGTCGCCGCCGAGCTCGAAGAAGTTGTCGTCGAGGCCGATGCGCTCGAAGCCCAGCAGCTCGCCCCAGACGGCGGCGATGCGCCGCTCGAGGTCGCTCTCCGGCGCCGCGTACGGTACGTCGAGCTCCGGCCGCGGGTGGCGCTCGCCGGCGGTGTCGGCGGCACCGGCGCCGGCGTGGACGGCGATGCGCTGGAGGCGCTCGGCGAGGCGCGCGTCGAGCGCCTCGGTGGAGACGAGCAGGCGGCCGGCGGCGCGGCCGGCGCGCGCCGCGGCGACGGCGCGGCGGAAGGCCTCCTCGCCCTCCCGCGGCGTCATCGCCAGGCGCGCCAGGTCGCCGCGCAGGGGGGCGTCGCCGTTCGCCTCGTGGCGCCAGGCGTCCCAGTCGAGCACCAGCCACGGCGCACCGGCGGCGGTACGGTTGCGCTCCTCGACGAAGGCGTCGGCGGCCAGGCAGGCGGCGGCATAGGCGCCGTTGGCGACGCCGCCGAGAGCACCGGCGAGCGACGAGAGGACGACGACGAAGTCGAGGCCGGCGCCGATCCCGGGCTCGTCGAGGGCGGCGGCGAGGGCGGCGAGGGCGGCGAGGCGAGGGCGCAGGTGGCGTTCGAGGACCGGTCGGCCGCTGCGCGCCAGCGCCTGAAAGGCGTCCAGCTCGCCCGCGCCGCCGGCGACGGCGGCGTGGACGATGCCGTGGAGGGCGCCGTAGCGGTCTGCCGCGCGATCGACGGCGGCGCGCCAGGCGGCAGTGTCGGCGAGGTCGATCTCCAGCAGCTCCGCCTCGCCGCCCGCGGCAGCGACCTCGGCCACGCGGCGGCGGCGCTCCGCGGCCACCGCCTCGTCGTCACCCGCGGCCGGCGCGTCCTCGACCAGCAGCAGGCGCGCCCGGTGCTGCCGCACCAGGTAGCGGGCGAGGCCCAGGCCGTCGCCGGAGGTGCCGCCGGTGACGACGTAGACGCCGCCGTCGCGCAGCGCCGCCTCGCCGGCGGGCGGCAGCGGCGCCGGGCGGTAGCGGCGCACCCAGCGCTGGCCGCCGCGCAGGGCGATCTCCGCCTCCCCTTCGCCGGGCCGTTCGCCGTCCGCCCCGCCCATGGCCGCCGCGATCTCGGCGAGCAGGCGCTCCGCCAGCCGGCGCGGCGCGTCCGGCCGCCCGCCCGGAGCACCGAGGTCGACGGCGCGGGCGCGCGCGCCGGGCCGCTCCTCGGGCAGCACGCGGACGACGCCGAGCAGCGGCGCCACCGCCGGCCGCAGCGGCTCGCCGCCGGTCACCGCGAACAGGCCGCGGGCGGCGACGGTGAGGTCGAGCGGCGCGTCCTCGGGCAGCGCCGCGAGCAGGGCGGCGAGGGCGGGGAAGCCGAGGTCGGAACCCCGTCCTCCGACAGGCTCGGGAGTCGTCGGGGTGGCGCTCCACAGGTGGACGACCGCGTCCGGCACTCCGACCTCGGCGACCAGGGCCTTCCAGTCGGCGGCCTCCGCGGGCCGCAGCGCCCAGCGGCCGGCGCCGCGCGGCGTCAGCCCCTTCGCCGAGGGGTCCGGCTCGACCGCCACCGCCGGCAGGCCACGCTCCTCGAGCGCAGCCGTCAGCGCGCCGCTCAGGTCGGGGCCGGCGCCGTCCGCCGGGGCCAGCAGCCACCAGCGCCGCGGCAGCTCCGCCTCCACTTCGGTCGGCGGCAGCGGCTCCTCGCTCCAGGTGGCGCGGTGGAACCAGGCGCCGACGTCGGGCTGCTTGCCCGCCGCCACGGCCGCCGGCCGGCCGGCGCGGCGGCCGGCGGCCGGCGCGGCGTCGATCCAGTAGCGTCGGCGCTCGAAGGGGTAGGTCGGCAGCGGCAGGCGGCGCCGCGTCTCGCCGCCCCAGTAGCCCTGCCAGTCGATCTCGACGCCGGCCATCCACAGGCGGCCGAGGGCGCCGAGCGCCGCCGCCTGGGCGTCGCCGTGCGGCCCGTCCGCCTCGGCGTCGCGCGGCGCCGGCAGCGTGTGCACCACCGGCTGCCCCGCCCGCGCCGGGTGGCGCCGCGCCAGCGTGGTCAACGTGGTGCCCGGCCCGACCTCCAGCAGCACGCGGTCCTCCTCGGCGAGCAGCGCCGCCAGGCCGTCGTCGAAGCGCACGCGGCCGCGCAGGTGGCGCGCCCAGTAGCCGGGATCGGTGGCCTCGGCGTCGGTGATCCAGGTGCCGGTGAGGTTGGAGACGAAGGGGATCGACGGCGGCGACAGCGCGACGCCCGCCGCCGCGGCGCGGAAGGGCGCCACCGCGCCGTCCATCGCCGCCGAGTGGAAGGCGTGCGAGGTGTGCAGGCGCCGCGCCTCGACGCCATCGGCCGCCAGCGCCGCGGCGAAGGCGGCCACCGCCTCCTCGGGGCCGGCCACCGTGGCGCGCTCGGGTTGGTTGACCGCCGCCAGCTCGACGCCGGGGTGGTCCGCCAGCCGCCGCTCGATCTCCGCCGCCGGCAGCGGCAGGGCGAGCATGGCGCCGGCCGGCGCCGCCTGCATCAGCCGGCCGCGCGCCGCCACCAGGCGCAGGCCGTCGGCGAACGAGAAGACGCCCGCCACGCAGGCGGCGGCCAGCTCGCCGAGCGAGTGGCCGAGCATCGCGGCGGGCACCACGCCCCATTCCATCCACAGGCGCGCCAGCGCCACCTCGACGGCGAACAGGGCCGGCTGCGCGACGGCCGTCGCCTCCAGCCGCGCCGCCGCCGCCACCGGATCGGCGTCCGCGGCCGGGAAGAGCAGGCGGCGCAGGTCGGCCTCCTCCCCCGCCAGCTCGCCGCGCAGCAGCTCGGCGGCCTGGTCGAGGTGCTCGCGGAAGGTCGGCTCGCAATCGTAGAGCCGGCGCGCCATGCCGGGGTGCTGGGCGCCCTGGCCGGGGAACAGGAACGCCACCGGCCGCCGCCGCGGCTCGCCGGCGTCGTGGACGGTGGGCAGGCGCTCCGCCGGGCGCTCGGCGAGCGCCGCGGCGGCGTCTTCGCGCCCGGAGGCGACGAGGACGCGGCGGTGCGGGAAGACGCGGCGGCCCGCCGACAGCGTCCAGGCGACGTCGGCCAGGCTGCCGCCGGCGGGGACGCCGTGGGCGAGCGCCGCGCCGAGGTTCGCCGTCGCCGCGTCGAGCGCCTGCGGGGAGCGCGCCGAGAGCAGCAGGAGCTGCCACGGCCGCGACGGCGCCGGCGGCGGCGGCGACGGCGCCTCCTCGAGCACGGCGTGGGCGTTGGTGCCGCCGACGCCGAAGCTCGACACGCCGGCGCGCCGCGGGGTCTCGCCGGCCGGCCAGTCGGCGAGCGCGGCGGCGACGCGGAACGGGCTGGTGTCGAGGTCGAGGCGCGGGTTGGGGCGCCGGAAGTTGACGCTCGGCGGGATCTGCCGGTGCTCGAGGGCGAGCACGGTCTTCAAGAAGCCGGCGACGCCGGCCGCTGCGTCGAGGTGGCCGACGTTGCTCTTCACCGAGCCGAGGGCGCAGAAGCCGCGCGCGCCGGTGCTCTCGCGGAACACCTTGGTGAGCGCCGTGACCTCCACCGGGTCGCCGAGCGAGGTGCCGGTGCCGTGGCACTCGACGTAGCCGATCGTCGCCGGGTCGACCTCGGCCACCGCCTGCGCGGCGGCGACCACCTCGGCCTGCCCCTCGACGCTCGGCGCCGTGTAGCTGACCTTGACCTCGCCGTCGTTGTTGATCGCCGAGCCGCGCAGCACGGCGCGGATGGTGTCGCCGTCCTCGATCGCGTCCGCCAGCCGCTTGAGCACCACGATGCCGGCGCCGGAGCCGAAGATGGTGCCCGCGGCGTCGGCGTCGAACGGCCGGCAGTGGCCGTCCGGCGAAGCGAGGCCGCCGTCCTCGTACAGGTAGCCCGCGGTCTGCGGCACCTTCACCGTGACGCCGCCGGCGAGCGCCATGTCGCACTCGTAGTTGAGCAGCGACAGCGCCGCCAGGTGGATCGCCACCAGCGACGTCGAGCAGCTCGTCTGGACGATCAGGCTGGGGCCCTTCAGCCCCAGCTTGTAGCTCGCCCGCGTCGGCATGAAGTCCTTGTCGTTGGTGATGAACACCTGGAAGGCGCCGCCGCCGGCGAACAGCTCGGGGTGCTCGCGGAGATTGGAGAGCAGGTAGGTGTTCCAGGCGACGCCGGCGTAGACGCCGATCAGCCCGGGGTAGCGCTCCGGCACCCAGCCGGCGTCCTCGAGCGCCGCCCAGGCGTGCTCGAGGAACAGGCGCTGCTGCGGGTCCATGATCTCGGCCTCGCGCGCCGTGTAGCCGAAGAAACCGGCGTCGAACTCCTCGACCCCGGCGAGCAGGCTGGCGGCCTTGACGTAGCCGGGGTGGGCGATCAGCTCGTCCGGTATGCCGGCGGCGCGCAGCTCCTCATCGGAGAGCACGCTCACCGCCTCGCGCCCCTCGGCGAGCAGGCGCCAGAAGGCGGCGAGGTCTGGCGCGCCCGGGAAACGGCCGGCCATGCCCACGACCGCGACGTCGCGGTCGCGGATCTCGATGCCGCCGCTCACGGTGCGCCCTCGCCCGCGAAGGTGCTGCTGGTCGTGGACCGCGCCGGCGGCGCGGCGCGGCGCGCCGGGCGCCGCTCGAGGCGGCGCGCGGCCAGCGCCTGGCGCTTCTTGTCGGCGCGGCTGCCGGCGCGCTCTGTGGCGGTCTCGGCGTCCTCCGGTGGCCGCAGGAAGCGCGCCAGCGCGGCCACCGTCGGCGCCTCGAAGATGGCCACCGTCGGGATGTCGGTGCCGAGCTCGCGCTTGAGCTCGGCGACGAGCTGGATGCCGGCCAGCGAGGTGCCGCCGAGCTCGAAGAAGTTGTCGTGGGCGCCGACGCTCTCGACGCCGAGGACGCGCTGCCAGGCGGCGGCGATGCGCCGCTCGAGGTCGCCCTCCAGCGCGCCGTCGCCGCCCTGGGCGGCGGCCGCGGCGGGGGCCGGGGCGGCGAGGGCGGCGAGCTCCGCCGCCACCCGGTCGCGGTCGAAGCGGCGCACCTCGCGGCACAGGAGGCCGAGGTCGCGCGGCGTGACCACCAGCCGTGCCACGGCGGGGGCGGCGAGGGCGCGGCGGAAGCTCTCCACCCCTTCGGCGGCGCTCAGACCGCGCGTCGTGTCCTCGGCGGCGGCGGGGGCGGCCGGCGCCGCGGCGGCGGCCTCGGCCAGCCGGCGGGCGGCGTCGCGGTCGACGCGGCGCATGGTGAAGCCGCGCACCACCACCCGCTCGGCGCCGCTCTCGTCGAGCACCGCCACGTCGCAGGTCAGCGTGCCGGCGCCGGGCTCGACGGCGGCGTGCAGGCTGAGGTGGCCGAAGCCGGCGCGCGGCAGCGGAGCGTACACGGTGAGGCGCTCGTAGGCCAGCGGCAGGTAGTCGCCGTCGGCGAGGAAGCGCACGGCGCCGGCGGCGACGTCGAGCAGCGCGGGGTGGAGCGGCATGCGCTCGAGGTCGCCGGCGAAGCCCGCCGCGAGCTCGAAGCGGGCCAGCCCATCGCACTCCCCCACCGCCAGCGACTTCAGCGCCTGCCAGCGCTGGCCGGTGACCAGGAAGGGACCCTCCTCGGCGCCGCCGCCGTTCGGCGCCGAGCCGTTCGCGGTGGCCGAAGCGGGCGGCGAAGGGGGAGCCACGTCGGCGGCGGTGAGCTCGCGTAGGTCGCAGGCGCGGCGCAGGGCGGCCAGATCGCGGCGCCCGGCGCCGGCGGAAGGCGGTGCCGCGGCGACCCGGCCGCTCGCGTGCGCGGTCCAAACGGTCTCGCCGGCACCGCGGCTGAGGACACGGAACCGGAACGCCGGCCGGCCGCCGGCGATGCCCGCGGCAGGGTCACCGGCGCGCTCGCCGAGGGCCGCACCGTCACGGTCGCCGGCGCCGTTGCCGTCGACGGCACCTT
>CAZLBJ010000059.1:0-3978 GCA_964557755.1 uncultured Thermoanaerobaculia bacterium | reverse complement strand
GCGGCGCCGCCTCCCCCGTGGCCGCCGGCGCGGAGCTGGAACTCGCGCTGCCGCGCCTCGCGCGGGACACTGTCGGCCCGCTTGCAGATCGCGTAGCGCACCTCGAAGCCGCGGTTCCGGCCCTCCGCCTTCTTCTCCTCGAGCCCGATGATCAGCGTCACGCCGCCGCGGAAGGGAAGCCGCTTCGAGAGCTCGTCCTCCTTCGGCGGCCGGGTCTGGATCACCTCGACGACCATCTCGGTGCGGAACTCGCCGCGCGAGCCGATGCGGCGGGCCGGCCGCAGGTTGGTGACGTGGAACGACTTCGTGGTGTCGATCCCCTCGAGGACCGACCTGCGGGTCTCCTCCGACAATTTCTTGAAGAACTGGTGGAGCTTCGCTTGGCCCGCGAGGATGCGGTCGAAGATCTCTTGGCGGGACTTGCCTGGCTGCCAGGTGGCGAGGGCGTCGTTCGCCTGCGCGAGGTAGCGGAGGGCGGTCTCGTCCCCGAGCCGCGGCTGTTCCGGCGGCGACCAGCGCAGCGACTCCTCCGAGAGCGTGCGCACGTCGCGGGGATAGATGCCCCACTTGCGAAACGCTTCGACGAAGGCGACGCGGTAGCGGTGGCGGTCGTCAAGTACGAGGTCGGCGTCGGCGGTGATCAGCGCGCGTAGGAACTCGCCGAAGGTGATGTCCAGCGGCGGCACGTAGTCCATGGCTCGGATGCACATGCGCAGCACGTGGCCGGCGGACTTGGACGCTTCGTCGGCCATGCGCGCGACCAGGTCCGGGTGCAGGTCGCCCTCCGGCAGGACGCCGGTGCCGCCGGTGGCGATGCGCTGCAGGTCGGCGACGCGCGCCTCGTAGATGCGGATGTAGGCGTCGAACACCGCGGCGACCAGGAACGAGCCGCGCTCGTGCGGCTCCTCGACCTCGGCGAGCAGCGTCGGGTCGGCCTCGAAGCGCTGCCACACCTCGCGCCGTTGCTCGTCGCTGAGGTTGCGCACCGAGTCGGCCAGGGTGGCGCGGCGTGCGTCGCCGTCGGGCTCGTCCTCCTCGGCCACGTCCCGCCACTCGGTGTCGCCCTTGCGGCGCCGCTGCCGGAGGGCGATGCCCAGCGCGTCGCGCAGCGGTTGGCCGCGGCCGGTGGTCTGGCCGAACTGCAGGCCCAGCCGGGTCAGCAGCGTGCCGGCGCCGAGCCGGCCGCGCACGCGGGCGATCTGGGCGCGCACCAGGTCGGTGTAGGTGAAGCGCTGCAGCAGGGCGACGAGGTCGGCGAACGCCTCGTGGAAGGCCAGCACGTCCGGGTTGGTCGGCTCGACGAAGCGGACGTGCATGCCGTCGAGGATGGCGTGGGTCACTTCGTGGGCGATGATGTCGTGCGCCAGGCAGGTGAAGACGACGCCGCCGGGCATCTCCGCCCCGGGGTCGCCGTCGCCGGCCGGGAAGTAGCCGAAGAGGATGGCCCGCTTCTGCGGCGAGTAGTAGGCGTTCTGCTCGCGCAGCGCGTGTGGGTAGATGCGCAGCCGTTGGACGAACTGGTCGCTCTCGTCGGCCGATCCGCTCTTGAAATGCCGCACCTCGGCCCGCTGGTCGTCGCCGCTCGCCTTGTCCCAGGGACGCAGGGGAGACCAGAAGATCGGCCGGCCCAGGGCTTCCTCGAAGTGGCCGATCGTCTTCATGGCGACGGCGTAGACCATCTGCTGGTGGAACTGCGGGTTGCCCTCCGAGCGCGGTAGCCCGTCCTGCGCCAGCAGGTGCGGGTGGTCGAGGTCGACCGGCGCGTAGGCGCCGTCGGACGCCGGGTCGACGTCGACCACTTCGAGGTAGTCGCCGACCGGGCCAGGGTGGAGGCGTTCGAAGACCACCGGGATGGTGATCTCGTTCTGGCCCACCTCGTCGAAGCGGGTGGCGAGGCTGGGGTCGAAGGCGAAGGCGCGCAGCCGCCGCACTGTCGGTGCGTACGCGGGGTAGCCCGTGGCCGCCGGGCGCGGCGCCGCCGCCAGCAGTTCGGGATGCCCGCTCAGCCACGCCTGGCGTTCGGCGTCCTGCGCCGCCCGCAGCTTGCCGGCGAGGGTCGGCGACAGCAGCTCCTCCCTGCGCAGCAGGTGGCGGCGTACCGCTCCCACGGAGAGGTCGTTGCCTGTCTCGACGAAGCGCGACAAGGCGGCCGCGAGGTCGATGTCGGCGGCGACCACGGTGCCGATCTCGTCGCGGTCGGCACCGTCGAAGCCGGGTACCAACTCGTCGAGAAAGCCCGCCAGCGCCTTGGCGCGGTGGCCGCTGGGCGAAACGGCGGCGCCGCGGGCCGCGAAGGTGGGCAGGGTGAGCACCGTGCGCCAGTTGCGGCCCGGGAAGTCGACCAGCGAGTCGGCCCGCCGGTCGAGCAGCTTTTTGCGTTCCCGCTCGACGGTGGCGGCGGAGGGCAAGGGCGCCTTCAGGAGCGCGTCGGCGTTGGCGACCCCCTTGCCGAAGCCGGACCTGCCCCGGTCGAGGAACGCGGGCTTGGTGTCGGCCGACGCCACGAGGCAGAGCCGGAAGAGGAACGGCAGCAGCTCCCGGCGGCCTCCGCAGTGCCGGATGAGGTCGTCCCGGCCGTGGTACGACAGCCACAGCGCGGCGAGGCCGGCGACGTGGGCGGTGGCGTAGGACGTGCCGCTGCCGCGGTCGCGGTCGTGCCGCGGCGTGCCGTCGGGCTCGAGCACCGAGTCGTCGTGCCACACCAGCTCGCCGGGCGCGGTGATGCAGACCTGCGAGCCGAGCCCCGAGAACCGCCACGGGGCGCGCACGGCATTGCCCGCCGCACAGGCGATCACCCCGGGCAGGCGGGCGGGGAAGACGACGGTGGGGGCGTTGTTGCCCGCCGCGGCGACGACGATGACGCCCTCGTCGAGCAGCTTGCGGATCAGCGCCGCCAGGGCGCCGGAGTCGTGCGGGCCGCCGAGCGACATCGACACCACGTGGGCGCCTTCGTCGAGCGCCTTCTGCAGCGCCCGGCGGAGCCTGGCGAAGCTCAGGTGGATGACCGACGTCGACACCCGCAGCGGCAGCACCTCGGCGCCGGGTGCGACGCCCCACGGGTGATCGGCGGCGGTGCTGCCGGCCGCGATGACGCTGGCGGTGGCGGTACCGTGCCCCGGGTTGTGCGGAAAGCCGCGGTCGCTCAGCGGGTCGCGGGCGTCCGCCGCGCGGTCGACGAAGCTCCAGCCGAAGCGATTTGGATTGCCCTTGTGGGGCCGCAGGTGCGGCAGCAGGCGCTCGTGCTCGGTGTAGCCGGTGTCGGGGTGGGCGACGAGGACGCCGTCGCCCGGCAGCTTGCCCTGGTGGCCGGGCTTCGCCCTCCAGGTGGCCCAGGCGCGGCCCTGGCCGTTCTCGTCGCAGACGCCGAGGGCCACCAGCGACCAGTGGACCGGTTTGCTGGCCTGGCGGATCTGCGCCAGGCGCTCGTCGCTGACCCGGCCCCACAGGCCGAAGGTGCGCTGCGCGGCGGCGGCGTCGGGCACCGGCTGGCGGCTGAGCAGCAGGGGTTCGGCGTCGGTGACGCCGGGGACGCCGCGGATCCTGCGCACGAGCTCCCACGCGTCCTGCAGCGGCAGCACGCCGGGTGCCTTGCCGGCGAACACCCACCAATCGTCGGCGGCCGGCGGTTCGGTCTTCCAGCCGCCGCCCGGGAGCAGCGCCTCGACCTCCGCGATCGCGGCCTTGGCGCCGGCTCCGGGCTTGATCCGCACGGCGATACCCTCGACCACCGGCACGCCGGTGGCGTCCACCTGCTGCACCGCTTCGGTGAACGACAGCATCGGCCCTTCCTTTCGTGAGCTGCCGGCAGTCTGCCGACGTGCGGCCGGATGGTCAAATTTGCATGTTCAAGTCCATAATGGAAGATCCATCGCCACCGGCGCCGCGCCGGCGCTCGCCGTTACAGCGCCGGTAACGATTCTGTCCGCCGCCGCGCCTGTTCGGCAGCAAGGTAGGAAGATCCGGTCTAAGATTTCGCGC
>CAZLBJ010000058.1:0-3578 GCA_964557755.1 uncultured Thermoanaerobaculia bacterium | reverse complement strand
CGAGCAGCCAGGCGACGGCGCCGGCGAGCAGCTCGCCGGCCTCGCCGCCCTGCTCCGGCGCGGCACCGCCGGCGGCACTGGCGGCGGCGAGCACGGCGACGACGCCCGCCGCGCCGTGGGCGGTCCCCAGGTTGTAGTAGCCGTGCGGCGCCTCGCTCCGCTGGTGCTCCGGCAAGAGCTCGGGCGGCGTGAACCAGGCGAGGCCGCCGTCGCGGACCTCGGCGCGCCGCGCCAGAGCGGCGACCGCCAGCTCCAGCAGCCGCCGCGACGCCGGCCGCGGCGCCGCCTCGACGGCGTGCAGCGCGAAGCCGGCGAGCCCGGCGATCAGGTCGTAGGGGCCGTTCCAGCCAGCGGCGAGGAGGCCGGCCAGCGCGCCGTCGATCTCCGCCGTCGCCGCCGCCGCGTCGCTCGCCGGGTAGAGGCGGCCGGCGAGGTGCTGGAAGGTCCAGCCGACGCCGGCGAAGCCGCCGAACAGCTCCGGCCCCACCGCCTGCTCGGCCAGCGCCGCGGCGGCGGCGTCGAGGGCGTCGGCGGCGGCCTCCAGCCACCGCGGCTCGCCGAGGCCCGTCGCCAGGTAGGTGAAGAACAGCGCGCGGCCGGCGTGGCCGCGGGAGAGCCCGGGGGTGCCGCCGGCGCCGTGCTGCAGCAGCGCCCGGCCGATGGCGAGCACGGAATCGTGGGCGCGCTCGGCCGCCTCGCCGTCGAGCAGCGGTCGCCAGGCCGCGGCGAGCGGTGCCGGCGCGCCTCCCCGGGGGTGCAGTCCCGCGGCGGCCGCCGTCACGGCGCGCTCCCGGCGAGCGCCCGCTGGCGCATCAGGCGCGCCTGGGTGAGGCGCAGCAGGAAGTCGTAGAGCACCAGCTCGTGCGCCCGGTTGTCGGAGCGCAGCAGGCGGTTGACGAACATGTGCGCGAAGCTGGGGGCGAGCTCGGCGAGCGGCAGCTCCAGGCGCCCGTCCGCCGCCGCGCGGCGCAGCTCGGCGACCACCGGCGCCAGCGCCTCGGAGCGGCGGCGGAAGGCATCCAGCGCCGGCGCCAGCGGGTGCGCCGGGTCGTCGCCCGCCGCCAGCAGCGCCTCGAGCTGCGGCTGCTCGCGGCGCAGGCGGTCGGACATCTGCTTCTTGAGCCGGGCGTCGGCGCGGTGCTCGCGGGCGAAGGTGCGCTGCATGCCGTCGAGGACGGCGAGGGCGCCGTCGCCCGCCAGGCCGAGGTCGGCGAGCAGGCGGTCGAGCCCGGCCACGGCGAGGCGCCACACGAGGTCGGCGGCGTCCTCGCCCTGCACCTGCTCGAGCACGGCGAGCACCGCTTCGCTGTCGGCGTGGAAGACGCGCTCGGCGAGCAGCGCGCCGGCGGCGCCGCCGTAGCGCTCGACCTCGCGCTCGTAGGTGCCGAGCTCGAGGCGCCAGAGCTGGCCGTCGGCGAGCAGCGGCGCGGCGGCCTCCTCGAGCGCCGGCAGCACCTCGCCGAGCAGGCGCTTCGGGTCGCCCTGCAGGCGCAGCCGCAGGTGGAAGTCGGGATCGCCGTAGCGCAGGAAGAACCAGCGCGCCGCGGCGCCCGAGGCCAGCGCCGGCCGCACCACCCGCGCCACCAGGTGGCGCAGCACGCGGTCGGCGGTGCCGGTGCCGGTGTAGAGCTTGGCGTACAGCCACTCCGAGCCGGGCGGGAAGGTGCGCCGCACGGTGTCGGCACGAAGGGCGCGCAGGCGGCTGCGCGACGGCTCGCGGCGGCGCACGAAGGGCACCAGCACCTCGTGGGTGAAGCGCCCCTCCGGGCCCTCGGCGCACAGCTCGCCGGGCGCCGGCAGCAGCTCGAGCAGCGAGGCGCGGGAGAGCCCGCGCAGGCGGCCGGCCAGGGCGTCGACGGCCAGCGGGTTGTCGAGGTCGACCACCAGCTCGTTGTCGCCCTCGGGGAGCACCACCCAGCGCGGCACGCCGCGCTCGCGGCGCAGCGCGCGCACCGCGGCGCAGCGCTCGGCGTCGCCGGCGGCCTGGAGGCGGCGGACCTCGTCCTCCGACAGCGCCCAGCGGGCGCGCGCCAGGACCAGCCGGCCCGAGGTCACCCGCGGCAGGAAGGGCAGCGCCTCGAGCGGCCCCCAGCGCCAGGTCAGCGCGGCGCGCACGTGCTGCGACTGCAAGGCGCCGAGGAAGCGGTAGAGGCCCATGCCGCGCGACGTGAAGTTGTGCGCCGTGGTCAGCCGCGGCACGACGCGGCGGCCGCTGCGCGCCGAGCGCAGCACCACGGTGTCGCCCGCCACGGCGACCAGCAGGTCGCCGACCGGGAGCTGGCGCTCGGCGGCGGCGCCGCTGCGGCCGAGAAACGGGATCTCCCAGCCGCGCAGCACCGGCCGCGACACGATGTTGCCGATGCGCCCCTCCGGCAGGTGGACGACCTCGGCGAAGTCGACGTCGGGCTCGAGGCGCTCCTCGGCAGCGACCAGCTCGGCGACGCGCGCCGCCAGCGCGGGGTCGGCGTGGCAGAAGCGGGACAGCAGGCGGGCGCCGGAGGGGCCGAAGCCACCGCGCAGCAGGACGCGGAAGTCGCCCGCGGCGAGGGCTTCCTGCGAGGCGGCGGCCACCGTCGCCATCACCTCGAAGGCGTCGCACAGCGGCGGCTCGTCGTCGCCGGCGAGGTCGCCGAGGTCGTCGGCGGCGAGGTCGAGCACGGTCTCGCCGCGCTCCAGCGCGCGGCCGGCGAGCGCCGCCAGCCGTTCCTCGACGGCGCCCCAGCGCGGCTGCGCCGCCGCTCCCGGCGCCGGCGGGACGTCGAGCCCCTCGAGCAGCGGCGAGACGTCGGCGCCGCGGTCGCGGTCGAAGCCGATGCCCGCCTCCTCGTCGAGCACCTCGACCAGCGGCACCGCCCGGTCGGCGCCCCAGCGCTCGACGAAGGCCTGGCGGAAGCGCGCCAGCGCCTCGTCGTTGGCAGAGCGGCCGCCGAGACGGGCGAGCAGCGCGACGCCGCGAGCGATCTCGTCGACCACCTCGCGGCCGAGGGTGGCGCCCGGCGCCGGCTTGATCATGTCGACCTGGAAGAGGCGCGGCAGCTCGACGGCGGTGGGCAGCGCCTCGAGCGTCGCGGCGACCTCGCGATAGCGGCGCGGCGGAGCGCCAAGCCCGCCGCGGTCGAGGCCGGCGAGGGCGGCCCCGGCGGCCTCCAGGCGCTCGACGAGCACCGCCGGCGCGCCGGCGGTGCGCAGCGTCGCCACCAGGTCGTCGAGCGCCTCGCCGCCGGTGATCACCGGCGCCAGGTCGGAGACCAGGAGCTGGCCGTCGATCAGCTCGTGGAGGAACTCCTCGGCCTCGCCGGCCTCGACCTCCCCGTCCGGGTCGGCGGCCACCAGCCCGCGCACGAGCTCGGCGATGGTGGCGCCGCCGCGCGATTCGCGCAGCACCAGCTCGACGAACGGTTCCGGCTCGACGGCCACCAGGTGGTAGATGCGCCGCTGGCCCTGCCACCGCGCCTCGGCGAAGCGCAGCCGGCCGGCGGCGCGGTAGAGGCTGGAGTTGGGGCGCCAGCGCAGGGCGCGGCGCAGCGCGCGGTCGGCTCCGAGGTCCTCCTGCAGGCGGAAGAGGTACCCCATGTCGA
>CAZLBJ010000057.1:0-11457 GCA_964557755.1 uncultured Thermoanaerobaculia bacterium | reverse complement strand
CGATCGAGCGCAAGCCCGATGCCGCCACCCCGGCCGAGCGCACCGTCTACACCCTCGACGACGCCGGCAACCGCACTCGCGAGGACCTGCAGCGCTGGGACGGCTCGCAGTGGGTGACCGAGGCGACGACGAGCTACCTCTTCACCACCCGCTGCCGGCTCGACCAGGTGCTCCACCCCGACGGCTCGATCACCGAGCACGCCTACGACTGCAACGGCAACCTCGAGCGCACCTGGGACGCCAACCACCCCTCGGCGGGGCAGACGGCGCCGCCGACCGCCACCTACGCCTACGACCCGCTCGACCGGCTGGTGACGGTGACCCGGCCGTGGGCGGGCGCCGGCGGCGGCGTCTCGGTCACCACCTACGGCTACGACGTCCAGGACCACCTGGTCTCGGTCGAGGACGCCGAGGGCAGCGTGACGGTCTACGAGTACTCCGACCGCGATCTCCTCACCGAGGAGGTCTCACCCGTCTCCGGCACCACCCGCCACGCCTACAACGCCCACGGCGAGCTGGTCGAGACGACCGACGCCCGCGGCATCACGATGCTGCGCTCGGTCGACGAGCTCGATCGGGTGACCTTCGTCGACTACCCGGACGCCTCCCTCGACACCACCTACACCTACGACGACCCCCTGGTGCCCTTCTCGCTCGGCCGGCTGACGGCGATCGAGCGGGACGGCCAGTCGGTCGCCTACGCCTACGACCAGTACGGCCGCACCACCCAGGACGGCGCGCTGACCTACGGCTACGACGCCAACGGCAACCGCAGCACCATCGGCTATCCTGGCGGGGTGGCAGCCACCTACGGCTTCGACTTCGCCGACCGCGAGACGACACTGGCGGTGACGACGCCGGCGGGCTCGACGCCGGTCGTCACCGCCGCCGGCTACCTCCCCTCGGGGCCTCTCACCTCGCTCGCCTTCGGCACCGGCGCGGCTGAGACCCGTACCTTCGACGCCCGCTACTTCCCGCTGTCGATCGCCCTCGACGCTGCCGAGGACCGAAGCTGGGTCTATCAGACCGACGACGTCGGCAACGTCACCGAAGTCATGGAGACCGCGACCTGCGCCGGCAACGAGGTGCTCACCAACCACACGGTCAGTGGTACCGAGCTGTTCGAGTCCTGCGCCGCCATCGAGGCCGGCCCGGACTTCACGGTGGCGGCCACCGGCGAGGCGACCCTGCGGGCGGCGACACGGGTCGTGCTCCACGACGGCTTCAGCGTCGAGTCCGGCGGCACCCTCGTCGCCGGTACCGACCCCGACCTCTCCGGCAACGTCACCCGGACCTACAGCTACCAGGACGTCGACTACTTCCTGACCTCCGCCACCGGCCCGTGGGGCAGCCAGAGCTGGACCTACGACCGGATCGGCAACCGCCTCAGCGAGACCGACGACGGCGCCACCGACACCTACCACTACACCCAGAACGGCGGCGGCGGCAACACCGCCCGCCTCAGCAGCATCGACCTCGCTGTCCTCGGTACCCGCACCTACGCCTACACCCCGGCCGGTCACGTCGACGCCGTCACCGCCGGCGCGAACGTGGTCGACTTCACCTGGGACGACGCAGGCCGCCTGGCGCAGGCCGACCGAGCGAGCGCCGGCGCCACCAGCCCCTTCCTCTACGACGCCCGGGGCTTCCTGCGCACCGGCGGCGACGTCGCTTCGGCAGGCACCGTCACCCCGACCTACGACTCGGCAGGGCTCCTCCACGCCCTCCTCCGCGAGCCCACCGGTGGCCCCACCCGCCGCTACCACCTCCTCTACCTCGCCGGCCGACCGGTCGCCCAGCTCGCCACCGAGACCGCCCAGCCCGACCGCTGGTGGTACCTCACCACCGACCACCTCGGCACCCCGCTCGTCGCCACAGACGCCAGCCAGGCCGAGCTGTGGGAGAACCGCTTCGAGCCCTTCGGCACCGACTCGTGGGCGGGGATGTCGGCGGGAGCGCTGGAGAACGAGATGTACCTACGCTTCCCTGGGCAGTGGGAGGACGAGGTGTGGCAGGAGGCGACGCTGGGAGCGCATGGATATTACAATCTGTACCGTTGGTATACACCTGGAACGGGAAAATACACCAGGCCGGATGCCTATCCCTATACGATTCTGAGCAACGCCTACGCCTACGCTGAAGGGCAGCCCCTTATCCTGGTTGACCCAGAAGGATTATTTGGTTTTACGCCTATCCCGTCTCCCTGTGAAGTGGCTTGGGGAGTGTATGGCCGCGCAGTTTACCTGCCTCGGGGCACCCGTTACGCGCACTGCATGACTGCCTGTCGGATCAGCCAGACCTGTGGACCGATTGCACCGATCCGGTCCTCAATTCTCAAGGAAAAATATGATCTCCTGCTATGCGTGGGATTTCGTAGCAAGCCGCACTGCGACAGTGCTTTTCAGGTGGAGGACTTCGCCGATAATGCCAGGGGTATGGCATGCATTCCCAGCTGTGAGCGCGGGTGTGACCCTCTGCTCGATGCGTCAGAGCCCGCCCCTGGACCGTTCTCTTGGCTTTTTGGCCGATAGCGTCTGGAGGCCTTCCCAATGAAGCGAGCCAATATCTTCCGTCTTGGGGTGGTCGGCTTGACTGGGTTCGCGATCTTCGTCGCGGTGGGGTACTCTCTGATTGACGGATCGTTGTCGGCGGACCGGGCCTTCACTCAGATTCAGCTCGGCGACACGAGAGCTTCAGTAATCACAGTCATGGGCCAGCCAATGAGGCAAGTCACCGCGAGGGAGTTAGATCGCTACTCGGACTGCGAGGTGGAGGAAGTGAGATCGATTCAGTCGGTCGACATCTGGGTGAAGGGGGTCGACATGATTTATCTCATCGGGTACTCGGACCAGCGGGTCGCCGCGAAATGCTCCGCTGCTTGGTAGCCGTCCTTCGGTTGACGGCATGGTATTGAAAAGCGCCGCCCGAACCGGAAATGGCAGACTTCGAAGGACGGCAACACCATCGCCTACACCTACGACCGCTTCGGCCGCACCACCCAGGACGGCGGGCTGACCTACGGCTATGACGCGGAGCTACGGTTATCAGGACGTCGACTACTTCCTGACCTCGGCAGACGGCCCCTGGGGCAGCCAGAGCTGGACCTACGACCGCATCGGCAACCGCCTCACCGAAACCGACGACGGCGCCACCGACACCTTACGTCTACGCCCAGAACGGCACCGGCGGCAACACCGCGAGGCGATGGAATGAAGGCGGCGAAGTACGCTTGGCCAGCGGCTCTCGTGCTCCTGGGCTTGATTGTCCTGACCGAGCTGCTTCCCTACCTGGGCGGCCGCGGTGAGGAGGCGCGCTTTGACTGGTCCTTCATCTACGTGACCCTGCATTTCGTACTACTTCCGCTCGCTGCAGCGGGGCACGTCCTCTGGAACCTGGGTGTCCTCGCCTTTGGTAGGAGCAGAGATTTCCGTGGACGGTTGATCGACGCGGGGTCCGTAGTGATCTCCTTGGGCTACCTTGGGCTCCTCTTTCTCCAGCCAGTGTTTCCGCTTTCCGCCGATGCGGTGCGGCAAAGCTACGCCGTCGACCCCCCCTGGGCGGGATAGCGCCAACGAGTCCATCTGGCATTCTGCCTACTACGCTGGCGTTGACCCGGTATCGTGGACACTTCATCTTCTTGCGAGAGAGAAAAGCCGCCGTCGACCGCACCCGGGTCTTCATCAACGACGACGTGGGCAACGTCACCGAGATCATGGAAATGGCCGACTGCCCGGGGGACCTGGTGCTCACCAACCACACGGTCATGGACGGTGAGGAGATCTTCGAGTCCTGCGCCGCCCTCGAAGCCGGCCCCGCTATGTCGACTGAGGCCGCCGCACAATCTGGCGGAGGGGGTGCCGGCTGCTTTGACGTCCCTGCAACACTTCATGATCACGTCTTCCCTGCCTTCACTTCCTGGTACCCCGGATTCCTCGGGAGGCTGGACAAACGCAGGTCCCTGTCCTGGCGCTTTTCCTCGTCTGGCTTCGCGGACTTTGGAGGTTGAGTTTACTCGGCTATGCGGCCCTGGCCCTTCTCCTCCTGACCCTGCTGGGCTGTAGCCATCTCAAGGGGCCGTTTGATCCGGTAGAGGGTCAGAACTTCGCCGCTGAGAAGGCCCGGCAGATTGAAGAAGGCACCACGGAGCAGGAGGTGCTGCGCCTACTCGGCGAGCCCTTGGAGCGAGAGCCGGTGGCCGGCGGAGAGAGGTGGCGCTACTACGTCGCCGAGGAGCGAGTCGATGAGCTGCGCTTCCTCGGCCTGATCCCCGTCCGCCAGTTTCGATGGGAACGGGTCACCGAGGCGACCTTGAACATCGCCGAGGGAAGGGTCATCGAGGTCACCTACAACTCCGAGGTGACCCCGCCGCCGGAGTAGTCCATTTCGACGCTGCACAATTCCGATGAAGAAGAAGCGAGTGCATTCGAGCTTGGGTGAACCCTTGGCCGTCAGGAGAGATGCAGCGCCAGAACGGTGGTATTATGACGAAGCGAAGATCGTTCGGGACGGTCGTGATTCTTTTGTGGTTTCAGACTTCTTGACAGCCGCGCCTTGCGTTCTCTTTGACGAGGAACGCCATGTGCTCGACACCCTGGCGCTGGAGTATCTCAATGGGGCGGTGGGCGGGTGATGAGGAGGATGGGAGCATAGGGAGCTGGCAGAGGAGATCGTGCAGGAAGTGCTTGCCGCTTCGGGGAAGCTGGACGGGCTATTGGCCACGCTGCAAGGTACCATGAACGAACGGAGGTTCCTTGAGTGCAGGCGCCTGGTCGGGCAGATCATGGGTCTGCTCTATATCGAAATCCTGCGCGATATCTTCCAACAGTACCCGGAACTCGTACCTCAGTCCATGCAGTAGCCAGGAAACGACCATGCCCCCAGGAGAAGCTACTGGTGCCGTGATCCGCTTAGCCTGCCAATCCGTTCGCCAGGTGCAGGAGAGCATGGCCCGTCTGAAGGTGAGGTTGGCGTCAGAAGGCCACGACGAGGTTACCGAGTATCATGCAGCGCTGGCTTCGGCTGCTGGTTTGCTGGCTCAACTGACCGAATTGCTGGAAGCGGAACAGGATTCCATCGTCGATCCGGCTCGAAGCTGAGCAGTCGGTGTCTGCAGAGATAGCCTCCTGACCTGAAAGCTTCGAAATGCGACGAATTCCCTGGATCCTGCTGGCGCTCTGGCCGATCCTCTGCATTGGTGCTTTGAGCGGCTTCCTGTATGACGTGGCCACGCTCGAAGGTCAGAATCAACGATGGGTACGCTCCGAGCTGGAGGAGAAGCTGTCGCTGCAACTGCTGGTTCTGAATCTTCCCATCTCCGTGGCAGCCGTCGCGATCGGTCCGATCTTGCCCGACTTGGGTGAAGGCGTTGTCGCCGAGTGGTCGTTGCTCGTGTTCCTCGGCTTCGTCCAGTGGACGCTCCTGCTTCCGGCTGCCATCAGGCGGCTGAGGTCGATCTCCGCTGGCCTCCGCGAGACCGACGGGACATGACTCGTCTTCATCCCCGTCCCGGCGGGCGTAGTAGGCAGCCGCTTTCGAGGGCACGACGGAGGGGAGGCGCCTCGTCGCGGCCGCCCGCCACCGCACCTCGTTCACTCGCGGTACTCCGCCGCCACCTCGCTCGCCACCAGGTCGACCAGGGGCTGCAGGCCGAAAGGCTCCAGCGGCCGGCCGTTGACGAAGAAGCTCGGGGTCTTGGTGACGCCGAGGGTGCGGACGTCCGCGAGGTCCTGCTCGATGACGGCGGTGATGCGCGGGTCGGCCATGTCCCGGCGCAGGCGCTCGACGTCGACGCCCGCCTGCGGCAGGAGCGGCCAGATGCGGTCGACCACCACCTGGTGGTGCTGCGTCCACTCCCGCTGCGTGCGGTAGAGGAGGTGCAGCGTCTCCCACAGCTTGTCCTGCATCCGCGCCGCCTCGAGGATGCGCACGACGTCGGCCGAGCCCTGGTGGAACGGGGCGTAGCGGAGGACGAGCTTCACCCGGCCCGGGTAGGCCTCGAGGAGCTGGTCGACGAAGGGCGAGAAGGCGGCGCAGGTCTCGCACGCCGGGTCGGTGAACTCGACGAGGTAGACGCGGGCGTCCTCGGCACCGAGGACGGGCGCGTGCGGGCGGACGAAGAGCTCCGCCTGCTCCCGCGCCAGGAAACCGAGCTGCCGGGTCCGCCGCTCCCGGAACTCCGAAGCGGCGAACCAGAAGCCGAGGACGAGGACGAGCGCGGCGGCGACGAAGATCAGGCGCTTCACGGGGAGCTCCTTCGCTGGAGGACGACGAGGACGGCGACGAGGGCGGTGAACGCCAGCAGCGACATCAGCGGGATCGACAGGAAGCCGAACAGCTCGAGGTACTCCTCGGTGCAGGAGACCCCCTGCGCGCACGGCAGCAGGTCCTCCGGCACGATGCCGGCGTAGACCAGGTTGTGGTACGCCGCGATCAGCCAGCCGAGAGCGGCCAGGGGGAGCGCATAGCGCACCGCGCGGCGGTCGAACGGGAAGAGACCCACCGCCAGGACGACGACCAGGGGAAACAGGCAGATCCGCTGGTACCAGCACAGGACGCACGGCGGAAAGCCCATCACCCAGCTCAGGAACAGGCTGCCGAGGGTGGCGACGGCGGCGATCAGCCAGGCCGCGAAGAGGAGGCCCCAGCCCGCCCGTGTGCCGTCGCCGCGCGCGCCGGCGTCGCCGCTCATGCTCCGTCCTGCCCGTCGCGCCGGGCGAAGAACGGCAGCTTCTTCGAGAAGTCGACCGGCATGTCGCGGCGGATGGCGTCGAGGAGGTCCTCGGTGACGCGGCTGCGGCCCTCGCGGCGGGCGTAGGTCTCGACGCGGCGCATCACCACGGCGCGCACGAAGGAGGGGATGCGCTCGACGCGGCGGCGGGCGTCGTCGGTCCACTCGAGCTCGGCCTCGGCGGCCTCGCCGTAGGTGGCGGCGCCGGGGACGACCAGCGGCAGGGTGCCGTCCGGGTCGTAGGCGCAGGAGTCGTCCGGGCCGAGCAGGCCGCCGCCGGCCGCGGCGGCGCGGGCGCGACAGCCGCCGCAGACGGCGCGGGACTCGCAGCGGCCGCAGCGGCCGCCGAGCTCGCCCTCGCGCAGCGCCCGGAACACCGGCGACTCCCGCCACACCTCGGCGAACGGCTGGCGGCGCAGGTCGCCGGCCACCTCCGGCAGGTAGGGGCACGGCGTCACCTTGCCCTCCGGCGTGATGCGGCAGTACTGGACGCCGCACGGACAGCGGGTGGCGTAGTGGAGCAGCGGCGACTCGGGGTCGGCGCGGTGGACGTGGCGCATGATCTGCGGCTGGCACTTCGAGCGCACCATCATCCGCCCGCGGTACTCGCGGCCGAGACCGACCAGCTCGGCGAGCACCGCCTCGTTCTCCTCCGGCGCCAGGCCCCGCATGCCCTCGCCGCGGCCGGTCTCGACCAGGAAGTAGAGGTTGAAGCAGACGGCGCCAGCGTCGGCCGCCCAGGCGGCGACGCCGGACACCTCGGCGCGGTTGCCGCGCGTCACCGTGGTCTGCACCAGGAAGTCGAGGCGCGCCTCGCGCAGCCGCTCGACCGCCGCCAGGGTGTCGGCGAGGGCGCCGCCGCCGTGGCGGAAGCGGTCGTGGTAGCGCTCGGTCAGCGAGTCGACCGACACCGCGACGCCGGTGACGCCCGCCTCCTGCAGCGAGGCGATGCGCGCCGCCGTCAGCCCGGTGCCGTTGGTGCCCACCACCACGGTGGCGCCGCCGGCCTTGGCGTGGGCGGCGATCGCCTCGAGGTCGTCGCGCAGCAGCGGCTCGCCGCCGGAGAGGACGAACATCGGAGACGGGTTGAGCGCCAGGATCTCGTCGCTGATGCGGCGCACCTCGTCGGTGGTCAGCTCGCCGCCGTCGCCGTGCCAGGGCCCGGCGGCGATGTAGCAGTGGGCGCAGGCGAGGTTGCAGCGCTGGGTGAGGTTCCAGGCGACGACGTGCGGCACCGCCTCCGGGCGCGCCGCCGCCCGCGGCGCTCCGGCGGCCGGCAGCGGCGTGAAGTCGTCGAGGGCGGCGAGGCGGGTCACGGGGCTGCCTGCGGTCACATGCCGAAGCGCTGGCGCGCCTCGTCCAAGACCGTCTCGTCGACCACCTCGTAGCCGTTGCTCACCGCGTAGTGCTCCACGCCCTGGCGGGCCATCGGGCGCACGAGCTCGGGAATGCCCTCGAGGCGGGCGAGGGCGGCGGGGGTCCAGGAGGGGCCGGCGGCGGTCTGCCGCTCCATCTCGCGGACGACGCCGGAGAAGGGGCAGCGCGAGCCGCCGGCCGCGGGGTCCGCGCCGGCGGAGGCATCGGCGGCTTCGGGAGCCGCGGCGGCGGCGGCGGCCACGGGAGCCCCGGCCGCCGGGCCGATGCGCACGCCCAGCGACGACACCATCTCCGTCTCCCACGGGTTGGTCAGCATGGCGACGGAGCGGCCGCAGGCCGGGCATGCGAAGACGGCGGTCAGCGAGCCAGCGGCGTCCGGCGGCCGCGTCTCGGCCAGCTTCATCGCCTGGTCGCACTCGATGCACAGGAACTTCATGGTTCGGCCTCCACGGGTTGCATTTCCAGGGAGCGGGACGGCACGCCGGCCAGCGCCGCGTCTAGGCGGCGGGCGACCTCGGCGACGGCGGCGAGCGACGGCAGGCCGGCCTCGTCCCCCGGCCGCCAGCCGCCGTCGCACAGCGCCGCCAGCCGCGGGTCGAAGGGGACGCGGCCGAGGCACGGGCCGGCGAGCGGCGTCGCCGCCTCGGGGAACAGCGGCCGCAGCTCACCGCAGCCGGGGCACAGGTAGCCGTCCATGTTCTCGATCCAACCGGCCGCCGGCGCGCCGGCGGCGGCCAGGGCGGTCAGCGAGCGGGCGACGACGCCGCGCGACAGGTCGGACGGGATGGTGACCATGACGAACGCCACCCGCCCCTCGCCCGCCGCGGCGGCGAAGAACTGCGCGAACTGGACGCTGCGCTCGGCGCCCGGCGGCAGGTCGCAGAGCAGCAGGTCGAGCTCCCCCCAGTCGACGGCGGCGAGGAGCTGGCCGAGCATGGCGAACTCGCGGGTGGCGCGCCAGGTGTGCTGCTCGCCGTGCGACACGGTGTCGAATGCGAGCTCCTGGGCCGCCCCGAGCAGGCTGCCCAGCGACACCACGCCGAGGCTGCCGCCGCCGGGCAGCGCGCGCCGCGGCAGCGCCAGGCGGCCGCCCTCGCCGGGCACCCACGGCGCGCCGCCGAGGCCCGCCATGTGCGCCTGGGTGGGGCCGTTGAAGTCGGCGTCGAGGATGGCGACGCGGGCGCCGCGGGCGGCGTGGGCGCGCGCCAGAGCCAGGGTCAGCGTGCTCTTGCCGACGCCGCCCTTGCCCGAGCCGACCGCCACCACGCGCTCGACGCCGGCGAGGGCGGCGGCGATGGCGCGGCGCTGCGCGAGCACCTGGCCGAGGACGTCCGAGCCGCCGTCGCCGGCGAGGTCGGCGTAGCCCTTCACGGCGTCGTCTCCCGCGTCATCGTGCCTCCGGTCGTCCCACGTCATAGCGGCTTCGCCCGCGCAGCGTAGCGCATCCAACGCGCCGCCGGCTCAAAGCCGGCCGCCGCCAGCGCGTTGGCCGGCACCTCTCCCGCCGCCAGGCGCGGGATGCGCAGCGGCCGGCGGCTGGTGTGCGACAGCCAGCGGAAGAGGAGGCCGAGCAGGAACTCGGCGCGCTCCGGGTCGCGGCAGCCGGCGGCGAGGACGTCGAGCGGCGCGGAGGTGCCAGGCCCCGCGGCGGTGAAGGGCTCGTACAGCAGGTATGCCTCGATGCCGTCCGGGTGGGCGATGGCGACGCCCACCAGCTCGTCGGCGCGGGCGCGCAGGGTGGGCAGGCTGCGCGCCCAGGCGGCGCGCGGCGACACCTCGAGGACGCCGGCTGCCTCCAGCTCGCCGACGGTCACCGGCACCATCAGCTCGTCGGGCACCGGCCGTTCCGGGTCGCCGGCCGGGGCCTGGCGCACCCGGTCGGCGAGCTCGTCCTCGCGGCTCCAGCCGAGGGCGTCGAAGAAGGCCGCGGCGGCGGAAGGGGCGGGGTCGGCGGCCGGCACCTCGGCCACCAGCCGCTCCGGCCCGAGCACCGCCAGCTTCTGCGACAGCGAGGTCAAGAGGTGCCGTCCGTGGCCCTGGCGCTGGTGGCCCGGCCGCACGGCGACGAGGTGCACCAGCACCTCGGCCGGCCGCTTGGTGCCGATCGACACCGCCAGCGGCGTGCCGTCACCGTCGAGCGCCAGCATCGAGTTCGACGGCCACACGTCGAGCTGCTTCATCCAGCGACGGAAACCCTCCTCGCCGAGCGGCGGCGCGGCGGGCTGGTGCGCTCCCCGGCACTCGTCGACCGCGCGCACCAGCAGCGGTACGTCGTCGGGACGGCAGAAGCGGTAGGCGACCACGGAGTACGGCGACGGCGGAGCGCTGCGGTTCAGGAGCGCCCGCCGTCCCCCTGTTGTGCCTGCATCTCGCGGCGGCGGCGCTCCGCCTCGGACATGACGCTGACCTCGTTGAGGGCGAGGCGCGGCGGCTCCTCGTCATCGTGGGCGGCGTCGTCGTCCGCCGCCTGGTGCTCCACCGGGCAGCTCTCCGCGGCGCCGTTCGTCCCGGCCGTCTTCCCGTTGCCGCCGTCCGCCGCCTGGGCGCTGCCGGCCGGCGGCTGCGCCTGGTAGCCGGCCATCATCTCGGCCATCATGCGGCGGCCGTGCTCGAGGCCCTCCTCGACCAACGGCAGGTCGACGGCGGCGGCGCCCTGCTCCGCCGCCAGCTCCTCGATGCGCGCCTGCGTCTTGTCGCGCATGTAGCCGCCGGGCACCCGCAGCACGCGCGCCACCGCGTCGTCGCTCCACGCCAGGCGCGACACCAGCGGCGTGCCCTGGGCGTCGCGGGCGAGGATCTTCAGGTCGCTCTCCTCCGCGTCCTCGGTGGCCTCCGGCGCCTCCGCCGCAGCCTCGGCCTCGCCGCCATTCCTGCCGTGCAGCGCGTCCATCGCGTCGCGCGCCTCGGCCAGCACCCGCGCCGCCGCCTCCGGGTCGGCGCTCGACTTGTAGAGGACGCCGGTCTCCTCCTCAATGAAGCGGGCGGCCATCTCCACGGTCACCGTCTGCACGCGCTGGCCGTGCGCCGCCTTCTCGATGCGCGCCTTGGCGCGCCGCCGCTGGTAGCGGTCGTCGATCGCGCGGAGCGCCTTCTTCGCCTCCTGCGTCCAGGTCAGCTTGCGGCCGTCGTAGGTGGTCTCCTCCTCGACGCCGCCCTCGGCGGCGGCGATGGCGTCGATCACCTCCGGCTCGACGGTCTCGAAGTCGTGGCCACCGCACACCGTGCACACCTGCGGGTCCGGCACCTTCGCCGCCACCCCGCAGCCGCGGCAGATCGCCACCGACTCGCGCCTCGCGCGGTCGAGCGCCAGCGCCTCGGCCAGCTTCTCGGTCAGCACCGCCGAGCGCTTCGGC
>CAZLBJ010000056.1:0-3919 GCA_964557755.1 uncultured Thermoanaerobaculia bacterium | reverse complement strand
CATCCGCGGCAGGGTGTCGTAGTAGTCGTCCGGCAGGCCGTAGAGGGCGAGGTTCTCCAGGCGGTCGACGACGCCGGAGACCGTCTGCAGGGTGTAGGGGAAGGTGCCGATGATGTAGCGGTGGGCGTCCTCCAGCTCCTCGGCCTCGACCGGCTCGGCGACGATGCGTTCGAGCTCGGCGAGCACCTCGCGCGCCGCCGCCGCCGCTACCGGCGTCGCCACCGCGGTGTGGACCACGAACGGGCCCGGTCCGCGGCGGCCGGTGAACGAGGTCTGGGCGCCGTAGGTGTAGCCGTGGCGCTCGCGCAGGTTGAGGTTGATGCGGCTGGTGAACTTGCCGCCCAGGATGGCGTTGAGGACGCTCAGGGCGAGGAAGTCCGGGTGGCTGCGCGGCACGCCGGCGTGGCCGAGGCGCAGCTCGGTCTGGGCGGCGCTGGGGCGGTCGACGATCTCCACGCGGCGGCCGGAGAGCGCCGGCGGCCGCACCACCGGCGACGCGGGCGCGGTGCCGCCCGGCAGACCCCCCAGCACCTCGGCGGCGTCGGCGATGACGGCGTCCGGGTCGAGGTCGCCCACCGCCACCAGCACGGCGCCGGACAGCGCGTAGCCCTCGCGGTAGAGGGCGAGCAGGCGCTCGCGGTCGAGGCGGCCGACGCTCTCCTCGTCGCCGAGCAGGGTGTGGCCGTAGGCGGTGTCGCCGTAGACCGCGCGGCTGAAGCGTTCCGCCGCCAGGTGCGAGGGGTCGCTCTTCTTGCGCAGCAGCTCGGCGAGACGGCGGCGGCGCTGGCGGTCGAGCTCCTCCGGCGGCAGGGTCGAGCCGGTGGCGAGCTCGGCGACCAGGCGCAGCGCCTCGCCGGTGTGGCGGGAGAGCACCTGCATCGACAGCGAGCCGACGTCCCAGTCCGCGCCGGTGGTCAGGCGGCCGCCCAGCTCCTCGACGGCGCCGGCGATGTCGAGCGCCGAGCGGCCGGCGGTGCCCTCGTCGAGCATGCCGCCGAGCAGGGTGGCGGCGCCGGCGATCTCCGGCGACTCGCGCTCGGCGCCGGCGGGGAAGAGCAGGGCGAGCTCGGCGAGCGGGCCGCGCTCGGTGCGGGCGGCGAGGACGCCGAGCCCGTTGGCCAGCCGGGCGCGGGTGTAGGCGGGGAAGCGGAACGGCTCGACCGGGCCGATCTCGGGCGGCGTGTCGCGGCGCACGTCGGTGGCGGCGGCGGCGCCCGGCGCCGCGGTGGGCGCCGGCGGCCGCTGGCGATCGCGCCTCAATCCGCCTCCCCGGCGACCGGCCCCGGCGGCTCGCCGCCGCCGTCCCCGGCGGCCGCCGCCTCGGCGCCGCCGGCGCGCGGCACCACCGTCACCACCGCCCGTTCGTCGCGGCGCAGCCAGGTGGCCGCCAGCTCGCGGATGTCGTCGACGGTGACGTCGTGGTAGCGCTGCGGCTCGTGCACCAGCCGGCCCGGGTCGTCGAACAGCGTCGTCATCTCGGAGAGCAGGTCGGCGACGCCGTCCACCTTCTGGGTCTGCACGAAGATCTGGTGCAGCATCTGGTTGCGCGCCCGCACCAGGCGGCCGGCGTCCACCGCGCCGTCGGCGCAGCGCTCGACCCCCTCGGTGAGCGCCGCCTCGAGCTCCGCCGGGTCGACCTCCGGCCGTGCCGTGGCGGCGATGTAGAGGGTGCCGGAGAGCTGCGTCGGGTAGACGTAGGCCACCACCTCCTGGGCGATCTGGCGGCGGTACACCAGCTCCTCGTAGAGCAGGCTGGCCTTGCCGGTGGCGAGCAGCAGGCTGAGCACGTCGGCGGCGTACCACAGGCGCTCGCCGACCGGCGGCGTGCGGTAGGCGATGTAGACGCGCGCTAGGTGGACGTCGTCCTCCAGCAGCTCGCGCCGCTCGCCGCCGAGCGCCGCCGTCGGCGCCTCGACCGGCGGCACCTCGGGCCCGCGCGGGATGCCGCCGAACCAGTGCTCCACCCGCTCCAGCGCCGCCTCCGGCTCGACGTCGCCGGCCAGCGTCAGCACCGCGTTGTTCGGCGCGTAGTAGGTGCGGAAGAAGGCGGCGACGTCGTCGAGGGTGGCGGCGGCGATGTCCTCCATGGAGCCGATCACCGGCCAGTGGTAGGGGTGGAGCTCGGGGTAGAGGAGGGAGAACAGCAGCTCGCCGGCGCGGCCGTAGGGCTGGTTGTCGACCCGCTGGCGGCGCTCGTTCATCACCACCTCGCGCTGCGTGTCGAGCTTCTCGCGCGTCATCGCCGGCAGCAGGAAGCCCATGCGGTCGGACTCCAGCCACAGGCCGAGGTCGAGGTAGTGCGCGGGCAGCGTCTCGTAGTAGTTGGTGCGGTCGTACCAGGTCGAGCCGTTGCACATGCCGCCGGCCTGCTGCACGAATTGGAAGTGGCCGTTGGTACCGACGTGCTCGCTGCCCTGGAAGAGCATGTGCTCGAAGAGATGCGCGAAGCCGGTGCGGCCGGGCCGCTCGTTCTTCGAGCCGACGTGGTACCACAGGTTGACCGCCACCAGCGGCAGGCGGTTGTCGCGGTGCAGCACCACCCGCAGGCCGTTGTGGAGAGTGTGGCGGCGGAGGTCGAGGTCGAGGCTGGGGGCGGGGTAGGCGGGCGGCATCGGGCTGGGCTACGGCGCGGGAACGGCCAGTGTAGTGAGCGCTCTCCGAGGGTGTCAAGGAAGGGCGCGTCGGGTTACCGCTTGACATACGCTCGATTACCGCCTAACATCGCATCACCATGGCGAAAAAAGACAAGCCGGCGTACCTGACCGAGCGGCAGCGGGACATCCTGGAGTTCATCCAGCGCTTCCAGGGCGAGAAGGGCATCGCGCCGACCCACCGCGAGATCTGCGAGGAGTTCGACTACTCGTCGTACGGCACGGTGTACAAGCACCTCAAGCTGCTGCAGGACAAGGGCTTCCTGCGCAAGGACTGGAACCAGAAGCGGGGCATCGAGGTGCTGCGCCGGCTGCCCGGCTTGCCGCCGGTCGACGACGGCACCAAGGAGCTGGCCTTCTTCGGCCGCATCGCCGCCGGCCAGCCGATCGAGGCGGTGGCCAACCAGGACACGCTGAACGTGCCGCACCACCTGCTCGGCCGCCGCCGCGGCGAGCACTACGTGCTGGAGGTGGTGGGCGACTCGATGATCGGCGAGGGGATCTTCGAGGGCGACCTGGTGATCGTGCTGCAGCGCGAGCTCGCCGAGCCCGGCGACATGGTGGTCGCCCTGGTCGGCGCCGACGCCACCCTCAAGCGCTTCTACCCGGAGGGCGACACCGTCCGCCTGCAGCCCGCCAACCCGGCGATGCAGCCGATCCGCGTCCCCGCCCACGACGTCCAGATCCAGGGCATCGTCGTCGGCCTGATGCGGCGTTTCTGATCTCCATGACCTCCGGCGGCGAGAGCTGGGACCTGATCGCGGACGAGCTGGGCTGGGCGGTGGCGGTGGCGGCGGACGGCCGCCTGGTAGCCCTCGCCCACTTCGACGACGAGGTCGACGCCGAGCTGTGGCGCCGGCGCGCCCACCCGGCGGCCGCGCACGCGCCCGAGGCGGCGCCGCTGCCCGCGCTACGCCGCCAGCTTGCCGACTACCTGGCCGGCCGCCGCCGCGCTTTCGACCTCCCCCTGGCGCCGCGCGGCACCGAGTTCCAGCGCCGCGTGTGGCGCGCGCTGCAGGACATTCCGCACGGCGAGACGCGCTCCTACGCCCAGCTCGCCGCCGCCGTCGGCAGCCCGCGGGCGATGCGCGCCGTCGGCCAGGCCAACCGCCGCAACCCGATCGGCGTGGTGGTGCCCTGCCACCGCGTGATCGCCGCCGACGGCACGATCGGCGGCTATGCCGGCGGCCTCGACCGCAAGCGGCGCCTCTTGCGTCTCGAGGGCGTCCCGCCGCTCGCCTGAGCCGCGGCCTGGGGGCGGGGTCCCG
>CAZLBJ010000055.1:0-9381 GCA_964557755.1 uncultured Thermoanaerobaculia bacterium | reverse complement strand
CAGCAGGATGCGCCGCTCCGGCTGCCGCCGCGCCAGCAGCAGCGCGGTCGCCGCGGCGCACGTCGACTTGCCGACGCCCCCCTTGCCGCCGAAGAGGAGCAGCTCGAGGCCCGGCGGCGCCAGGAAGGCCGGCCAGTCGGGGAGCGGCGCGGTAGCGGCATCTTCGAAAGGCTCGACGTCGATCTCCTCGCCGGGAGCCACGATCAGGTCGAGCGGAGAGGAGCGCGCTTCGAGCGCCGCGGCCACCGCGTCCAGGTCGCCTTCGTCGCCGGCGTCGCGGGAAGCGCCGTCCTCGACGGGCGAGGCGAACAGATCGGCAAGGGGAGAGGGAGCAGGCTCGCCGGCGTCGCGGGAGCGCGGCGCAGCTCCCGCGGTGCCGGCCGCACCGGAGACCGCACGGCCAGGAGCCTCGTGTCCTGGCGTTGCGGTTCTGCCGCCCCCGCTGCCGTCCAGGAGGTCGGCTGGCCGCCGGCCCGCTGGTGCTGCGGCGCCGCCATCGCCGCCGTCGCGAGTCTTGTCCCTCTCGCCGATCTGTTGACGTTCGCTTGCCGGCGTGAAGACCTCCGGCACCCCGAACAGGTTCAGGTCCGGCCTCGCCTCCGCCAGCCGCCGCACCGCACGCGCCTCCGCCGCCCGCCGCGGCCCGCACTCGCCGCACGGCTCGTCCGGCTCCGGCGTCAGGCGGTTGACGATCAGTTCAGTGACCGGCACACCTTCTTCTGCCAGCTCCGCCAGAGCGTCCAGCGTCTCTTCGACCGACAGCTCCTCGGGGAGCAGCACCCAGGTCAGCCGTGCGCGCCCGGCGTCTCGAACCAGGCCGGCGGCCTCGGCGGCGTCGGCCTCGAGCGCCGCCACCGCGGCGTCGGTGTCGTCGGCGCGCCAGGCGCCCGCCCGGGTCACGGCGACGGCGCGGCGCTTCTCCTGCATCGCGCCGAGCAGGCGGGCGAAGCGGCGCAGCGTCTCGGGGCTGGCGAGGAGGCGCAGGGTGTGGGCGGTGGGCGCGGTGTCGACCACCACCTCGCCGGCGCCGGCGCCGCGCGCCAGGCGCACCACCTCGAGCAGCGCCAGCAGCTCGTCGGCGCCGGGCATCGGCAGGGCGAGCAGGCGGTCGACGTCGTCGCGGTCGAGGTAGGTGCCCTCCTCGGCGATGCGGGTGAAGGCAGCTCGGTGGCGGTCGAGCCAGCGGCGGTAGGCGGGAGCGGCGGCGAGCTCGACGGCGCGCAGCTCGCCGCCGCCACCGGCGAGCGGCAGCGTGCGCGGCTCGGCGCCGAGGGGGGTGCCGAAGGCGTCGCCCAGCGAGTGGGCGGGGTCGGTGGAGACGGCGAGGACGCGGCGGCCGGCGCGGGCGCGGGCCAGCGCCCAGGCGGCGGCGCAGGTGGTCTTGCCGACGCCGCCCTTGCCGCCGAAGAAGCGGTAGCGCGGCCCGCCGCCCGCCGGCGTCGAGGCGGCCCCGGGGCTCAGCGGCGGCCGTCCTCGTCCTCGTCGTCGCCGCCGAAGGTGACCTCGGCGCTGGCGCCGCCGGAGGCGAAGGAGATCGGCCCGCGTTCGGCGTCGCTGCGCAGCTCGCGCAGGCGGGCGAGCACCTCGCGCTCGACGGCGGCGAACTCCTCGTCGCTGATCTCGCCCAGCTCGAGCTGCATCTGCGCCGCCAGCAGGTCTTCGCGCAGGCGGTCGGGGTTGTCCATCTCCGCCTCGGCGGCGGAGGCCACCTTGTCGAGCACGAAGCGGATGCCGCCGATCAGCAGGCGGTCGAGGACGATCATCGCGGGCGGCGGCCGGGCTACTCCCCCTCGGCCCGCTCCAGCTTGAGGCGGATGTTGACGAAGTTGTACGGCGGCCACGGGCCGGTGTACTTGAACACCAGGTTCTCGTAGCGCGAGCCGATCTCCTTGACCTTGGCGTCGAACTCCTCCTCGCGGTCGCGGGCGACGAGGAAGGCGGCGTTCAAGATCATCTTCTCGCCGATCGGCTTGTTGGCGCGCGACGCCACCGAGACGCCCGCCAGCTCGTTGAGCATGGTGCCCACCAGCCGCTGCGAGCGCTCCTGCAGGAGCGAGTCGACCAGCCGCCCGTACTGCATGCGCGCGAAGTAGGTCGAGCCCTTCTGCGACGAGATCTCTTCGCGCAGGCGGCGTAGGTTCTCGTCCTCCTTCTCGATCTCGCCGATCACCTGCTCGGGCTCCCACAGCACCTTGAGGCCGAACTCGAGCTTGCCCTCCATCTTGATCAGCACGTCGCGGAAGGCGTCGTAGGCGCTGCGCAGCAGCTCCACGATGTCCTCGGCGGTCTTGAACACGGTGCCGAAGGACATCGGGATGATGGTGAAGCGCTGCATCACCACCTCGTTGACCCGCTCGTGGGCGAGCACGTTCTCGCGCGTCGGGTCGTAGACCTCGAGCGGGGTGTCGGAGGTGACGGCGGCGATGTCGCGGTAGTTGACGCTGCGCACCTCGGAGGGGTCGCTGCCGATGCCGATCGGCCCGAAGTTGAGCGACTCTTCGGTCTGCACGATGCAGTAGACGTACTGGCCGCTGCCCTGCTGGTCGTCGCGCACCGGCACCGGCCCGGCGGCCGGCACGTGCTCCAGGATGTCGCGCTCGTCGCCGGGTTCGCTCACGTCGTCCCTCCTCGATCTCCGGGTTCCATGTCGTCGTCGGCCGCCGGCGCCGGGAGCTGGCGGCGGATCGCTTCCTCGATCTCGCGGGCGCCGAACGGCTTGGTCACGACGTCCGAGCAGCCCGCCGCCAGCGCCTCCAGCCGCGCGCTGTCGAGGGCGTGCGCGGTGACGGCGAGGATCGGGATGGCGCTCGTCCGCGGGTCCTTCTTCAGCCGCCGCGTCGCTTCCAGGCCGTCCATGCGCGGCAGCGAGATGTCCATCAGTACGACGTCGGGCAGCAGCTCTTGGGTGCGCTCCATCGCCTCCACGCCGTCGGTGGCGGTGGCGACGTCGAAGCCGCGGAACTGGAGGAGCTGCGAGCACACCTCGAGCCCGTCGGGCACGTCGTCGACCACCAGCACCAGGGGACGCCGCCGCGCCGCCGCACCGTCGCTCATGCCGCCTCGTCCTCGCGCGGCGAGCGCGGCAGCACCAGGGTGAAGGTCGAGCCGGCGCCCTCCTCGCTGGCCAGCGAGATGCTGCCGCCGAGCAGGCCGGCCAGGCGGCGGCAGATCGACAGGCCGAGCCCGGTGCCTCCCTGCTGGCGGGCGTAGGAGGACTGCGTCTGGCCGAAGGCCTCGAAAATCACTTCCTGCTTGTCGGGCGGGATGCCGATGCCGGTGTCTTCGACCTCCACCACCACGCGTTCGCCCTCCTTGTCGTAGTGGGCGCGGATCTCGACCGAGCCGTCGGGGGTGAACTTCAGCGCGTTGGACAGCAGGTTGAGCAGGATCTGCTTGACCTTCTTGCGGTCGCTGACCAGCGCCGGGATGCGCTTTTCGACCTGGCGCCGCACCTCGAGGTCGCTGCCCTGGATCAGCGGCTCGCACTCCTGGACCACCTCCTGCAGCAGGTCGGCGAAGCGGAAGCGGTCGACCTCGATCTCCATCTTGCCGGCCTCGATGCGGGTGAGGTCGAGCAGCTCGTTGATCAGCGAGAGCAGGTGGCGGGCGTTGGCGTCGATGCGCTCGAGCTTCTGCGCCTGCGCCTCGTCGAGCTCGCCGAAGACGCCCTCGAGCAGCAGCGTGGTGTAGCCCATCACCGCGTTGAGCGGCGTGCGCAGCTCGTGCGAGACGTTGGCCAGGAACTGCGACTTCATCGCCGACGCCTGCTCGAGCTCGAGGGCCTGGCGGCGCAGCAGCTCGTTCTGCTCGGCGAGCTCGGCGGTGGCCTCGCGCACGCGCTCGCGCAGCTCCTCGGAGTGGTGCTTGACCTGCTCGTAGAGGAGCGCCTTCTCCATCGCCTCGGAGAGGTCGTGGAGGATGGTGACGACGCCGGTCTCCTCGCCGGGGCGGGCGGCCACCTTGCCGGCGATCGCCTCGACCGGCACCGGGTCGCCGCTCTCCGGGTCGGTCAGGGCGAGCTCGCCGCGCCAGTGCATCGAGGTACCGGCGTAGAGGTCGGAGACGAACGAGGTGAGCACCGCGTCGTTGGCGCGCACGCGGCGCTCCGCCTTGCGGCCGGCGGCGCCCGGGGCGACGGTGAACAGGCGCTCGGCGGGGGAGTTCATCAGCACCGTGTTGCCCTGTGGATCGGTCACCAGGATCGGGTCCTGGGCCGAGTTGAGGATCAGGTCGAGGCGGTCGCGCTCGGCGCGAGTCTTCGCTTCGGCGCTGCGCAGACGGCGGTAGTTCTCCTCGATTTCCTCGGTGGCGCGGCGCAGGTCGGTGACGTTGCGCAGGATCGACACCAGCCCGTGGTCGCCGTCGCCGAGCTGCAGCGGCCGGCTGAGCAGCTCGAAGAGCAGGTCCTGGCCGTCGATCGGGTCGACCAGCGGCACCTCGCGCCCCTGCGGGCCCGCGTCCTCGGCGGTGGTGAACAGCGAGGCGGAGAACAGCAGGTTGTTGAGGGCGACGGCGCGGCGGCGGCCCTCGCTCATGCGGTCGTCGGAGGTCAGCAGCTTCTGGGCGCTGCCGTTGGCCAGCAGCATGCGCCCTTCGGAGTTGGTCAGCAGGATCGGGTCGGTGACCGCCTCCAGCACCTGGTTGAGCCGCTCGCGGCGGCCCTCGGCGCGCACCTGCGCCTGCCACGCCGCCTCCTGCGCGAGCGCCGCCAGCCGGGTGCCGAGCAGCCGCGCCGCCCACCGTAGGTTGTCCGCCGAAGCGGCGTCGGTGCCGGCGCCGCCGGCGAGCAGCAGGCCGACGGCGGGGCCGTCCTCGCCCACGGCGGAGCCCAGGGGGATGGCCTGCAGCTCGCCGCTGCCGAGCAGCCGCTCGGCCTCGGGCAACCGCTCCGCCGGGTCGCCGGTGAAGGCCACCGTCTCGCCGCCGCCGAGCACCGAGACCAGCGGGTGGTCGGTGTCGCCGAGGTCGACCTGCAGCGCGTCGGCGCTGCCGGCGAGAGGGCCGATCGAAGCCAGCCCGTGCAGCCGGCGGCCGAGGCGGTCGGCCTGGGCGACCAGGCCGGCGCCGAGGCCGGCGTGGTCGGCGAGCCAGGCGAGTGCCGCCTGCGCACAGGCGGCGGCGTCGCGGCAGGCCAGCAGCTCGTCCACCAGCGCCAGCCGAGCCGGGCCGGCCTGGGCCGCGGCGGCCGCGCTGGCGGCCGGGTCGCGCCGATGCACCGAGCGGAGCTCCATCAGGGCCACCGGCTACGCGCTCCCGGACGCGCCCCGCTCCTCCCGTTCCAACTGGTGTTCCGCCAGCTGCCGTTCCGCCTTCTCGGCCGTCACCTGCTCGCGGCGCGTCGAGGCGGCGAGCTGGGCGCGCAGCGAGGCGTTCTCGGCCTGCAGCTCCTCGGTGCGGTCCTCGAGGGCGGGCCGCGACACGGTGGGCACCTGGCCCACCGCCTCGGCGTACTTCATGTAGGTGTCGATCGAGGCGACGACGACGCGGGCCTCGACCGTCAGCAGGTCGATGCCGACGAGCGACACGCGCACCCAGGCATCGATGACGATTCCCTTGTCCAGGACACGGTCCAGGACATCGATGAGACTGTTCCCACCCGACGCTCGTTCAATCGGCATCTGCATCTCCGCGTTCGATTTCGGTGTTCGGACGGCCGCTCTCCAGCGTGGCCAGTCGGCTCTCCAGGTCCCGCACCTGCTGCCGCAGCGCCTCCGCCTCCAGGGCCTGCTCGCGCGCCTCGCCGACGAGGTAGGAGTCGTGGCGCCACCAGTCGAGACCGATCTGCTCCGCCTTGTCGATCGAGCAGACGAGCAGGCGGATGCGGATGGTCAGCAGCTCCACCTCGGCCAGCGAGACCCGGATGTCGCCGGCCACCACGAGCCCCTTGTCGAGCACGCGGTCGAGCACGTCGACCAGGCCGGTGGACCGCCGGTACGAAGGTTCCAGGGATTCAGGCATGGGGCCTTTCCAGAGTGTCGGTCATGCTGCAAGATCCGAGCCCGCAACCGCGCTCCCTGGCCGTCGCGCCGCCGCGGCGGCCGGCGCCGGTACCCCTCAGTGCAGGGACCGTTCCACCACTCCCGCGGTACCGCTGTCGCGGGGGTCGACCGCCGCCTCCACGCCGCCGCCGGGGAGCCGGCGGACGGCCTGCAGACGGGCCACGGCGTCGATCTCCTTCAGCTCGTGGCCGCGCGCCGCCAGGGCTGCGCGCGTCTCCGGTGCCAGGGCATCGGGCTCGAAGCGTAGCAGATCGGGGAGCCATTGATGGTGCAGCCGCGGGCGGTCCACCGCCGCCTGCAGCGGGTCGCCGTCGACCAGCACGTTCAGCAGCATCTGCACGGTGGCGGTCGGAATGCGCGGGCCGCCGCGGCCGCCCACCGCCAGCACCTCGACGCCGTCCGCCGTGCGCCGCCAGGCGACGGTGGGGCTCATCGACGACAGCATGCGGCGGCCGGGGCGCACCGCGTTGGCGTCGCCCTGCACCAGGCCGTAGAGGTTGGGGACGCCGGGGGCTGCGGCGAAGTCGTCCATCTCGTTGTTGAGGAAGAAACCGGCGCCGGGCACCCACAGGCCGCAGCCGAAGAGGCCGTTGAGCGTGGTGGTGAGGGCCACCAGGTTGCCCTCGCCGTCGGCCACCGACAGGTGGGTGGTGGCGGCGGCCTCGGCGGGCGGTGCGAGGCCGGCGCCGGGGACGAGCGCCTGCGAGTCGGCGGCGCGGGCGCGGTCGAGGGCGGCGGCGAGGGCGTCGAGGCGGCGGGGAGCGAGGAGCTCGGCGGCGCCGGCGCCGGTGGTCGCCGGGTCGCCGAGCAGCGTGCGGTCGGCGTAGGCGCGGCGCCACGTCTCGGCCAGCAGGTGGGCGCGCTCGGCGCCGAAGCGGGGCAGCGCCGCCCAGCCGGCGCGCTCGAGCAGGCCGAAGGTCTCGGCGGTGAGGATGCCGCCCGACGACGGCAGGTCCATGCCGGCGAGCCGCCAGCCGAAGGCTTCGAAGGCGAGCGGTTCACGCCACTCGGGGCGATAGGCGGCGAGGTCGGCGGCGGTGAGGACGCCGCCGTGGCGCGCCGACGCCGCCTCGACGGCCGCCGCCACGGCGCCGCGGTGGACCGCCGCCGGCCCCTGCTCGGCATAGGCGGCGAGGGTGGCGGCGAGGTCGGGCAGGCGCAGCGTCGAGCCGACGGGCGGTGGCGCGCCGTCCGGCAGCCAGAGCCGGGCGGTCTCCGGGAAGCGGGCGAGCAGCTCGCGGTGCTCCGCGATCACCGCGTGCAGGTGCGGCGTCACCGGGAAGCCGCCGGCGGCGAGGCGGCGCGCCGGCTCGACCACGCGCCGCCACGGCAGGCGGCCGAGGCGGCGGTGGAGCTCCCACAGGCCGGCGGGGGAGCCGGGCACGCCGGCGGCCAGCGGCCCGACCAGCGATGCGTCGGGCACCGGCTTCCCCTCGGCGTCGAGGTACATGCCGCGGTGGGCGGCGGCGGGCGCCGTCTCGCGGAAGTCGAGGCTCAGCACCTCCTCGTCGCCCTCCTCCGGCCCCCCCTCGAGGCGCACCACCGCGAAGCCGCCGCCGCCGAGGTTGCCGGCCTCGGGGTAGGTCACCGCCAGCGCCAGCGCCGTCGCCACCGCGGCGTCCACCGCGTTGCCGCCGGCGGCGAGCACCGCCAGCCCCACCTCCGTCGCCCGCGCGTCCCCCGACGCCACCGCCCCGCCGCTGCCGCGCACCGCCGCCGGATGGGCGGCGAAGGCGAGGCGGGTGCCGAGAACGGCGGCGGCGACGACGAGCGCCGCGGCGAGCGCGGCGGCGACCGCGGCGGCGGCCGCCCGGCGAACGCCCCTCACGACTCCTGGCCCAGCAGGTCTTCGAGGAGCTGTCCGGCGACGTTCATGAAGTCGTGGGCGGTGACGATGCCGACCAGGCGGCCATTGTCGACCACCGGCAGGCAGCCGATCTTGTGGCGTCGCATCAGGTGGATGGCCTCCAGGGTAGGGGTGTCCGGCGGTACGATGACCGGGTCGCGGTGCATCACCTCGGACACCGGGAGCGGGCGCTGGCGGTCGTTGCCGGAGCCGCGCGCCATGATGCGCAGCAGCGCGCGGTGGGTGACCAGGCCGACCAGGCGGTGCTCGTTGTCCTCCACCGGCACGTGGCGGATGTGCTTCCAGTCCATCAGGCAGGCCACCAGGTCGACCAGCTCGTCCTGGTTGACGGTGAACAGGTCGGTGGTCATGAACTGCTCGATGCGGCCGTAGTGGCGCAGCCAGCCGCCGGCCTCCTCCAGCCGCGCCAGCGGCCACTCGTGGACCGGGCGGTTGCCGGCCTGGCGCACGAGCGTGGCCGCGGTCAGCGCCGCCATGCGCTCGCCCTTGCCGCCGCCACCCTTGCCGCCCCCTTTGCCGCCCTGGCCCTCGAGCGCGCGCAGCGAGTCGAGCAGCCACTGCGAGCCGGTGCGGCCGGACTCGACGCGCGCCTCGACGACGCCGAGGTAGCGCTCGGCGTCGGCGTCGTCGATGCCGAGGCGGGCGAGGCCGCGGCGCGCCAGCGGCAGCAGCTCGCCGGCAAGCAGCGCCCGCGCCGTCACCGGGCGGCGGTCGAGCCAAGTGAAGTGGGCGTCGAGGCCGTGGCGGGCGGCGGCGAGGAAGTTCTCTTTGGCGTCGGCGAACACCATGCGCGCGGGCACCTCGCCGGCCTCCTCGTCCATCCCCTTCATCAGCCCGAACCAGAGGGCGGCGTTGGCCACCTCGTCGAGCGGCGTCGGGCCGGCGGGCAGCACGCGGTTCTCGATGCGCAGGTGGGGCTCGCCGTCGAGGACGCCGTAGCAGGGGCGGTTCCAGCGGTAGACGGTGGAGTTGTGCAGGCGCAGGGCGTGGAGCTGCGGCGGCCGGCCGGCGGCGAGCGCCTCGAACGGGTCCTCCTCCTCGCCGCCGCCGATCAGCACGCGGAAGCGCGCGATGTCCTCCTGGAAGATCTCGAGCACCGACTCGCGCACCCAGTCGAGGCCGAAGTGCACGCGCGGCCGCTGCTGGCGCACGTGGGTCGACGCCGAGCGGGTGTCGATCGACTGCTGGAAGAGGGCGATGCGCGTCTCACGCCACAGCCGCTTGCCGAACAGCAGCGGCGAGTTGGTGGCCACCGCCAGCACCGGCGCGGTGATCGCCTGGGCGATGTTGTAGAGGCGCGCGAACTCCTCGGCGCCGGCCTGGAAGTGCACCTGGAAGCTGGTGTTGCAGGCCTCCAGCATAACGTTGTCGTGTGTCAGGTGGAGCTCGTCGGCGCCCTTCACCCGCAGCTCGAGCTCGCGCCCGCGCAGCCGCTGCACCGCCTCGTTCAGGGCGCGGTAGCGCGGCCGCGGCGTCATGTTGCGCAGCGTCAGGTCGCTCTTGTCGAGGGTCGGC
>CAZLBJ010000054.1:0-3538 GCA_964557755.1 uncultured Thermoanaerobaculia bacterium | reverse complement strand
TCAGCAGGCGGGCGGCGCCGCGGGCACCGGGGGCACCGGGGGCACCGGCGACATCACCGAGACCGCCCTCGTCCACGTTCCCTTCTGGCGCGCCGCCTACCTCTTCGGCGGCCGGCGCTGGACGGCCCTCGTCGAGGGCTCGACCGGCGTCGTCCTCGCCTCGGTCTACCCGGAGAAATCGGAAACCCCGTACTGGCTGGTGGCCGGCCTCGGTCTGCTCGCCTTCGGCGTCGAGGGCGTGCTGATCTACGACCTGTTCTGGAAGGCGGCGGCGTACGCGGCGACCGCCGTGCCGCTGGTCGGCCTCGCCTGGTGGGTGACCAGGCGGGTGTGAGGAGGACTGCGTGACCGAGCCCGCGGACCTGCCGCCGCCGCCCCCGCCGCCGGCGTCGCCACAGCCCCCGCCGCGGGCGGCGGCCGCGCCGCCGCTGCCGGCCCGCGTCACAGGCCTCTCCTGCCCGTCGTGCGGCGGCGCCCTCGACGTCGACGCCGGCGTCCGGGTCGTCGTCTGTCCGTTTTGCGAGACGCCGCTGCTCGCCACCTCGGAGCTCGGCCTGCGCCGCTTCGCCGTCGAGCCGCAGAAGGACCTCGAGGAGGCGCGGACCGCCGTGCGCGCGTGGCTCGGCAGCGGCTGGAACAAGGACCGCCGGCTGTCGCGCGAAGCGGAGATGGCGGAGGGATACCTCTCCTTCCTCCCCGTCTTCCGCCTGGAGGCCGACGTTGTCGGCGTCGCCGTCGGCACCGAGGAGCGGCGGCGCACCGTCGGCTCGGGCAAGAACCGCCGCAGCGAGACCTACGAGGTCGACGTCGAACGCTGGGTCGAGCGCCACTTCGAGGAGACGCACGCGGCGGTCAACGTCGCCGAGCTCGGCGTCTGGCACGTCGACTTGAAGGGCGACCGGCTGCTGCCCTTCGACGACGACGCGCTGGCGCGCAGCGGCATGGTCTTCCCGCCCACCCGCTCGGAGCCGGAGGTGCGCGAGGAGGCCCTCGCCCGCTTCCGCGAGGAGGGCGACCCCGGCCGCGGCATGAAGCTCGTCCGCTTCCGCTTCGTCAAGACGCTGCGCGAGCGGTTCACCGTCGTCTACTACCCGCTGTGGGTGGTGCGTTACCGCTTCGAGGAGCGCTCCTACCTGGCGGTGGTCGATGCCGAGGACGGCTCGCTCGCCTACGGCAAGGCGCCGGGCAACGACCTCTACCGCGCGGTGATGATGATCGGCACCGAGGCGGCGGTGTGCTTCGCCGCCACCAGCGTCTTCCACTGGGCCGACGAGTGCGGGCCGGTGATCGGCGTCTTCGTCTTCGGCGCCGCCGCCCTCGCCTGGGCCTGGAAGCGCTTCCGCTACGGCGGCGTGGTGGAGGAGGGGAGCGGCCGGCGGCGCGAGCCCGAGGGTCCCGAGGCTAGCGTGGGCCGGTGGCTGCGCTTCTGGCGCAAGGGCCCGCGGAGGCTTTCGGCATGAGCCGCGGCTTCGAGCTGGTGTTGCTCGACTGCACGGCCTGCGGCGCGCCGCTCGCCGCCGAGGCCACCGACGTGGTGTTCTACTGCACCGCCTGCCACTCCGGCTTCCGCTACGACGCCGCCGCGCCGCGCAGCCTGGCGCCGGTCGAGGTCTCCTTCGTCGCCTCGCCGCACCGCGCCGCCGAAGGCTACGCGCCGTTCTGGCTGCTGCCGGCCCGCGTCGAGATCCTCGAGCGCGACGCCACCGGCGGCCTGGTCTCCGGCCTCGTCGCCTTCTTCACCGGCGAGTCGGCGGGCGGCGGACCGGGGGAGGGCACCTTCGTCGTCCCCGCCTTCGCGCTGCCGATCGCCGACGCCGTCGGCCTCACCCTGCGCTACACCCAGGGGCTGCCGCGGCTCGACCAGCTCCTCGGCGAGCGGCTTACCGGCGGCATCTGCGACCCCGGCGACGCCGAGACGCTCGCCGAGTACGCCCTCCTGGCCGCCGAGGTGCGCAAGCCGGACACCCTGCGCAACCTCGAGTACAGCCTCTCCTTCGGTGCGCCGCGCCTGCTCGGCGTGCCGTGGGTGCGCGCCGGTGCCGGCCGCGCCGACGCGGCGTTCGGGCTGTCCATGGGCCCCCTGCCGGCCGGTCTACAATAGGCGGTCCATGGCGGTCTCCGGCATCGGCTCCGTCCTCGAAGGCAAGTACGAGATCGTCGAGCTCCTCGGCTCCGGCGGCATGGGCGACGTCTACCTGGCGCGCCACCTCCACCTCGACGAGACGCGCGTCGTCAAGGTGCTGCGCCCGGAGATCGCCGCCGACGAGGCGAGCCAGCGGCGCTTCCTGCGCGAGGCGCGCCTCGCCACCCAGGTCAAGCACCCCAACGTCGCCATCCTCCACGACTGCTCGCGGCTGCCGGAGGGCAGCTTCTACATGGTGTGGGAGCACGTCCAGGGCCGGGACGTGGCGACGCTGCTGGCCGACGGCGGGCCGCTCGACCTGCAGGAGGCGGTGGGCCTCGGCATCCAGGCGCTGCGCGGCCTCGAGGCGATCCACTCGACCGGCGTCATCCACCGCGACGTGTCGCCGGACAACCTGATGGTGTTCACCAGCGCGCGCGGCGACCGGCGGCTGAAGATCATCGACCTCGGCCTCGCCCGCGCCCTCGCCCCCGACCCGCGCTACGAGGTCACCCAGGTCGGCACCTTCATGGGCAAGCTCCGCTACTGCTCGCCGGAGCAGGCGCGGATGAGCGAGGGCGAGACGCTCGACCGGCGCACCGACCTCTACTCGCTCGGCCTGGTGCTCTACGAGATGATCTGCGGCCTGACGCCGTTCGAGGGCGCCGGGCCGGCGGCGGTCTTCATGCGGGTGAGCGAGGACCCGCTGCCGCTCGCCGGCCGCAGCCCGGACGTCGACGTGCCGGCGGTGCTGGACCGCGTGGTGATGAAGGCGCTGCGCCGCGAGCGCGACGCCCGCTACCCGGACGCGGTGAGCTTCATCGAGGCGCTCGACGACGCCGGCCGCGCCCTGGCCGAGGCGGCGACGCGCGAGGTCGAGGTGGTGCCCGGGGCGCCGGCCGCCGCGCCGGCCGCGCCGTCCCCCGCCGCCGCCCCCGAGCCGCGCGACCCGGCGTCCGCCTCGCGCTCCGGCGAGCTGACGCGCGACGAGCGCGAATCGCTGCTCGCCCAGATCGACCGCGCGGCGCAGCGCGTGCGCGAGGGCACGGTGGTCGTCAACCGCGCCCAGGAGGCGCTCGACGCCGGCCGCGTCACCGAGGCGCGCTCGCTGATCGAGCGCCTCGAGCAGGTCTCCCCCGGCGCCCGCGGCCTCGCCGAGCTGCGCCGCGCCCTGGACGAGGCGGAGCGCGACGCCGGCTACGAGCAGCGGGTGGCCGACCTCGAGCAGATGCTGCTCACCTACGTCAAGAAGAAGCAGAAGCCGCTCGCCCAGATGGCGCTCGAGTCGCTGCTCGACCTGGCGCCGACCCACAAGCGGCGCGGCGACTACGAGAGCTGGGTGGCGCTGCTCGACCAGGAGGTCGAGCAGGACGCGCGGGCGCGCGACGCGCTGGCCACCGGCCGCGAGGCGCTGGC
>CAZLBJ010000053.1:0-22102 GCA_964557755.1 uncultured Thermoanaerobaculia bacterium | reverse complement strand
GGCGCCGGCCGGCGGCGGCGTCCAGCTCGTAGTCGACCAGCCAGGGGCGGCCGGCCGGCGACAGGAAGGCGGGCTCGTCGAGCGGCGCCGCCTCGCCGGTGGCCGAGCACAGCAGGCGGCGCGCCCAGCGCTCGCCGGGGGGTTCGGTGGCGCCGGGCGGCGGCGCCGCGGTCACTCCACGGTCTCGGCGGACTCGGCGGCGCGTGCGTCGAGCTTCTGCAGGCGCTCCTCGTAGCGCTCCACCAGCTCGGCGTTGTCCGCCATGCCCGGCTCCTCGTCTCCGGCGGCCTGCGCCTCGGCGACGGTCTTCTCGTACTGCGCGATCTGCTCGTCGAGCGCCTGGCGGGTGGCGTCGTCGGGGGCGGCGGCGCGCTGCGCCTCCAGGGCGTCGAGGACCTGCTGATTGGCGGCGGCGAAGCCGGCCTGCATCTCGTGGCTCATGCGCCACATGCGTGCCGCCAGCACCTGCTCGCGCACCCACTGGTACTCGGCGGCGTTGTGGCCCAGCTCCTTGGCGGCGCGCAGGTCGGCGGTCACCAGGTCGCCGAGGTCGCCGACCGCGCGCAGGGCGTCGAACAGGCCCGGCTGCTTGCCCTCGCCTTCGGCGCTCTTTCCGTCCTCGCCGACCCGTTCCTCCATGCGCTTCTGGGCCACCTGGCGGATCTTGATCGCCCGCTCCTGGACCGCGAGGTACATCTCCATCTGCGCCTCGCTGAGCTCGCCGTCGGCCGGCGGCTCGTACTCGTCCTGGGCGACCTCCTCGACGAGGTCCATGGTGCCCTTCTCCTCGAGGCGCTGCTCGACCGAGGCCTCGTCGTCGCCGCCGCAGGCGGCGGTGAGCAGCAGGCAGGTCAGGCCCAGCAGGGCCAGGGCGTTCGGGATCGCGGAATGGCGGGCTGAACGGCGCATCGGTGGGGTCCTCCTCCTCACGACTGGGTCGGGTTCGCGGGAAGGCAAGCTATCACGGCGCCAGGGCGGCCTCATAGCCCTGCCGGTAGCGCGCCGCGACGGCGTCCCAGGTGAGCTCGCCGACGGCGCGGGCGCGGCCGGCGGCGCCCAGCGCCCGCCGCCGCGCGGGGTCGCGCAGCAGGCCGAGGAGGGCGGCGCCGAGCAGCCCCGGCTGGCCCTCCGGCACCAGCAGCCCGGTGCCGCCGTCGGCCACCGCCAGCGGGATGCCGGAGATGCCGCTCGCCACCACCGCCAGGCCGCTGGCCATCGCCTCGAGGATGACGTTGGGCAGGCCGTCGACGTTGCCCCTTGCGTCGTGCACCGCCGGCAGCACGAAGAGGTCGGCGGCGCGGAAGAGGTCGGGCAGCGTGGCGCGCTCGACCGTTCCCGGAAAGTGCACCCGCTCGCCGCCGGCGAGCGCCGCGGCGCGCCGGCGCAGCTCCTCCAGGCGGTCGCCGCCGCCGGCGAGCACCCAGTGGCTGTCGGGCGCCGCGGCGAGCAGCTCCGGCAGGGCGGCGAGCAGGACGTGGAAGCCCTTCTTGGTCGCCATGCGGCCGACGGCGAGGACCAGCGGCGCTTCGCCCGGCACCCCGAGCCGCCGCCGCCAGCCGCCGGCGCGGCCCGCCGCCTGCGGATCGCTCTCGGCCGCCGGCGCGAAGAGGCGCGTGTCGACGCCGTAGGGGATGACCCGCGCCCACTCCGCCGGGAAGCCGAGGGCGACGACGCGGTCGACCAGCTCCGGCGAGCAGCCGGTGAGGAGGCGCGCTCGCCGCAGCGCCCAGGCGGCGAGCGGCCGCGCCAGCGCCTTCTCGGCGACGAAGACGCCGCTGCCGTGGAGGCCGACGGCCAGCGCCGGCGGCCGCTCCCGCCGCCCGGCGGCCCACGCCGCCGGCGGCGCGTTGGGCAGGATCCAGTGGGCGTGCACCAGGTCGACCGGCCGTCCTGCCGCGGCGCGCCGTGCCAGCAGCCGGCGAACGGCGCGCGCCGCCGCCCGCAGGTAGAGCGGCGTCACCGCCAGGGCCCCGGCCCGCATCCTCTCGTCGGCCTGGAGGCTCCGCGAGTAGCCCAGCACTTCCCAGGCCACGGGCGCGTAGCGGAAGGTCTCCACCTCGACGCCGTCGTCGTCCCACCGCGGCAGCACGCCGGGCGCGTGCGGCGCCAGCACCGTCACCCGGTCGCCGCCGCGTACCAGGGCGCGGGCGAGGTCGCGGATGAACGGCCCGGCGGTGTCGCCGGGGCGCCGCGGGTAGGTCTGGGTGAGGAAGAGGATCTCCACGGCCGGCCTCCCGGGGCGGGGGCTACTCCAGGAGGTCCTTGACCGAGTAGCTGTCGCGGCTGCGGAAGTTCTTGAAGGTGATCATCTCCCCCACCAGGCCGGTGGTCAGCACCTGGATGCCGAGCAGCATGAGCAGCACGCCGAGGAGAAGCAGCGGCCGGTCGGACAGCGACTCGCCGCCGAGCCAGAGGATGAAGAGGTAGAAGTTGATGACGAAGCCGAGGCCTAGGAAGCCCAGCCCGAAAGCGCCGAACAGGTGCAGCGGCCGGCGCGTGTACTTGGTGATGAAGAGTACCGTGATGAGGTCGAGCAGACCCTTGTAGAAGCGGTCCCAGCCGTACTTCGAGCGGCCGTGGCGGCGCGGGTGGTGCAGCACCTCGATCTCGCCGACGGCGAAGCCGCGGCGGCTGGCGAGCACCGGGATGTAGCGGTGCAGCTCGCCGTAGATCGAGATCTGCTCGAGCACCTCGCGGCGGTAGAGCTTGTAGCCGCAGTTGAAGTCGTGCAGCTCGACGCTCGCCAGGTGGCGGGTGACCCAGTTGAACAGGCGCGACGGCCAGCGCTTCGACGGCGGGTCGCGGCGGCGGCGCTTCCAGCCCGACACCAGGTCGAGGTCGCCGGCCTCCAGCGCGTCGAGGAAGCGCGGGATCTCCGCCGGGTCGTCCTGCAGGTCGCCGTCCATGGTGACGATCAGCGCGCCGCGCGAGTGGTCGCGGCCGGCCGACAGCGCCGCCGCCTTGCCGAAGTTGCGGCGCAGGCGGACCAGCTTGACGCGGGCGTCGGCGGCGTGCGCTTCGCGCACCCGGCGGTCTGTGCCGTCGCGCGAGCCGTCGTCGACGAAGACGAGCTCGAACGATCGGCCGGCGGCGTCCATCACCTCGGCGACGCGGCGCGCCAGCTCGAGCACGGTGTCGGCCTCGTTGTAGACCGGCACCAGCACGGTGACCTCCGGCGGCGCCGCGGCGGGCTCGGCGGCGGCGGGCAGGTGCGGCGCCAGGCTCTCGGGACCGGGTCCCCTGCCACGGCCGGCAGGGTGGGTGGCGGCGCCCGTCATGCGCGCACCGCCCCCCGGGCGGCGAGGATCTGCTCGGCGGCGGTGCGGCCGCTGCGCATCGAGTGGTCCATGTTGAAGTACTGCCACTCGCCGAAGCGGCCCGCCGTCCACACGCCGTGCTCCCGCAGCCAGTCGCGGATGACGGCGACGTTGCGCGGGTGGTCGAGGTCGTAGATGACGTACGCCGGCTCGATGCGCTCGGTGTGCACCAGCTCGATCCGGTCGTCCGGGCGCAGGATCTTCGCCGTGCGCAGCGCCTCGACGGTGCGCTCCACCGCCTCGTCCTCGGCCAGCGGCCGCACGTCGGAGAACGCCACCTCGGTGGCGATCGAGCTCTTGCCGGGCGGTGCCGTGTCGGGGCTGAAGTTGGCGGGGAACGACAGGCGGTGGAAGGGGAAGGCGTCCTCGTAGAAGTAGACCCAGTGCTTGTCGGAGATCGCCTCGCGGCCGACGCCGAGGTTGACGCAGTAGATGCCCTGCCAGCGCAGGCCGGCGACGGCGCGCTCGACCTCCGGCGGCAGGTCGGCGACGAAGCGCGGCAGGTAGGGCAGCGGCAGCGTGTAGACGAGGTTCTCGAACGGCACCACCTCGCCGTCGGCGAGCACCACGCGGCGCTCCGGCAGCTCGATGGCGACGGCGGTGCGGCCGAGCTCGACCATCGGCTCGACGCGCCGGCCCAGGGCGCGCGGCAGCGGCTCGATGCCGCCCTCCCTCGGGTACCAGAACTTCGACGTCGCGCCCACCAGCTCGACGTCGTCGGTCAGCGCGCCGCGCACGATGCGCTCGACGTCCGGCGTCGGCACGCGGCGGCCGATCCACGAGAAGTCCATGGTCGACGGCTCGACGGTCCAGATCTTCCTGGCGTACGGGATCATCAGGTGCTCGGCGATCCCCGCGCCGAAGAAACCGCGCATCCAGTCCTCGTAGTGGGTGGGCCGGAACTCGCCGCGCGCCTGCGCCTCGACGGCGCGCACCAGGCCGACCAGGCAGTCCTCGACGATCCGCACCGGCAGCCCGTAGAGGTGGGCCTGGAAGGGGAACTGGGTGTAGAGGTCGTGCGCGTGGTGGTAGATCCAGGCCTCGCGCTGCTGGGCGTGGAAGTTGTCGCCCAGCAGGTCGCGGATCAGCGCTTCCATCTCCGGGTCGATGGTGAACAGGATGTGCGGCCCATAGTCGAAGAGGTAGCCGTCCACCGCCTGCGAGCGCGCCAGCCCGCCCACCCGGTCCTCGCGCTCGAAGACCCGCCAGTGGTCCTGGCCGTGCTGCTGGAAGGTGTAGGCGGCGGTCAACCCCGCCAGCCCCCCTCCCAGGATGACGTCCTGTCGCTCGGGCAATGGAAGCTCTCTCGGTGATCGTCGGATCGGGCGCACTCCCGCCCGGGAACGGCCCGGACGCCGAGGCGGCGGTTCATTCTCACCGATGTGGCGGCTGGGTGCAAAACCCTGACGCGCTACACCTCCTCGTAGAGCAGCGGCTCGCCCAGCTCCGCCCCCAGCTCTTCGAAGCTCGTCTCGCGCTCGGTCTCCTCCGGCATCCCCTCGCCTACCCGGCGGTGGACGTGGAGCCTGGTGCTCACCGGGCAGACCTCCATCAGGACGCCGCGGCCGGCGGCGCGCTGGGCGCCGGTGACGTAGAGGGTGCCGTCGATCGCGGCGACGCCGGGGGCGGCGATCGTCTGGTGCAGGGCGGGCAGCGGGTGCCAGGTGTCCGCCGCCGGGTCGTAGAGGTCGCAGTCGGCGAGCCAACCGAAGGCCGCCTCGCCGCCGACCGCCGCCAGCCGGCCGTGCAATTCGGCGAGGCGCGGGGCGACGCGCGGCGAGGGCAGCGGCGCCAGCTCGTGCGTCCAGCCGGAACCGGCGCGGTAGACGCGATGGCGGTCGCTCAGGTAGTCGCCCCAGCGGCCGAACAGCCACCGCCCCTCGCCGCCGGCGAGGTGGATGCGCTCCCCAACCGCCACGGCGCCGGGCGCCACCACCCGGTGCGGCAGGCGCAGCGAACGCGACGCCGACCAGGTGTCGATCACCGGGTCGTAGACCTCGTGGCGGCGGCTGGCGCGCGGGCCGAGCAGCGCCGGCTCGAGGCCGCCGAGGGCGTGCAGCTCGCCGCCGAGGGCGACCAGCGCCAGGTGGCTGCGCGGCGTCGGCATCGGCGCGCACTCGACCCACACGCCCTCCACCGGGTCGCACTCGAGCACCAGGGCGCTGCGCTGCCCCTCGGCGTCGACGCCGCCGGCGACGTAGAGTCGGCCGTCGTACGCGGCGGCGGCGAAAGCGTGCAGCGGCACCGGCAGCCCCGGGCGGCCGCGCCAGGTGTCCTCTTCGGGGTCGTACTCCCACACCTCGCCGCTCTCGAGCAGGGTGTAGACGACGCCGCCGGCGGCGACGCTTACCAGCGGCCCCGGCGTCGCCACCGGCATCTTGCCGCGGTCGATCCACCCGGGCTCGGCGCGGCCGGCCTCGACCACCCAGCCGGTGGGCGCGAAGCCGAGCGGCGCCTCCGCCGAGGCGAACAGCAGCGAGGCGCCGCCGGGCACGATGCCCACCTCCGGCGCCAGGGCGCGCGGGGTGACCGAGCCCGGCGCGAGCTGCGGCGCACCGACGGCGCCCGGGCTGGCGAGCCGCCCGTGGAGGACGCCGGCGCGCAGGCGGCCGGCCACCTCGGCGTCGCCCTGCACGCTCAGGTCGGCGCGCACGTCGAGCGGGCCGTCCATCCAGTCGCCGTCCTTGCGCACCGCGTCGACCGCGTGCGGCAGGAAGGTGCGGCGCAGGTCGGTGAGCCGGTAGCCGCCCGGCAGGTAGCTGAGCAGCGCGATCGGCGCGCTGGCGTGCTCGACGCCGTGCGGCGGCCGCGGCCGCGGCAGGCCCTCGCCGTCGACCGGCCAGTCGACCTCGCCGCTCACCGTGCGCGCCGGCACCAGCCAGTAGTCGCCGGCGCGGTAGGGGTGGTCGTAGGAGAAGCGCACCTCGACGCCGTTCTCGAGCTCCTGCCAGCCGCCGCCGGCGGTGAGCATCCCGCCGGCGGCCGTCGCCGGCCCGCGCTGGGCCCACAGGCGCAGGACGCCGCCGCCGTCCGCCGGCGGCCGCGGCGGCGGGTCGAGCACCACGCGATGGCTCGCGGGGTCGACCTCGACCACCCGGTGCAGCGCCGGCGGCCGCGCGCCGAGCGCCGTCTCGTCGTCCACCAGCTCGACGACGGCGTCGATCTCCAGGCCCTCGAGGTCGCGCGCCGACGGCCCGACCTCCACCGCCGCGCCGTCGATGCCGGCGACCGCGAAGGCCGCCGACGCGTTGTCCCGCGACCACTTGAAGGTCGCCGTGCGGCGCGCCGCCAGCGGACCCGGCGGCGGCGGCTCGGCGCCGGCGTCGAGTGCCAGGGTGCGCGCCTCGGCGTCGACGGCGGTGACGCGGGCGATCCAGCGCGGCTCGTCGCCGTCGCGCGGCGTCAGCTCGACCGCCTGGCCGCGCCGCCAGCCGTCGTCCCAGCGCTCGAGCTCCAGCTCGCCGCCGCGCCAGTCGGCCGGCACCCGGGCGCCGTCGCCGCCGTCGTGCACCTCGACGCGGTAGAGGGCGTTGTCGAGGGCGGCGGCGGCGGGCTTGCGGCGCCGCGCCGCCAGCGTGCCACGCTCGTCGAGCGGCGGCACCGGCGGCCGCCAGCCGGCGTGCACCTCGCGCATGTCGGGCGTCTCTTCCGCCGCCAGCGGCAGCGCCCGCACCTGCGCCACCACCCGGCTGCGAGTGACGGTGTCGGCGCCGCCGAGGCCGGGCTCGACGACCTCCGGGTCCTCGGCGGGGGTCAGCGAGCGCTCCCAGACGTCGAGGTAGAGCACGTGGTGCTCGGACGCCAGGCCGGCCGGCTGCGGCAGGGCGGCGCCGGGACGGTCGGGCTGCGCCGTGTAGCGGCCGGGCCGCGGGTTCGAGCACAGCACGCCGTCGACGTAGTAGCGGCCGGCGCCGAGGACGAGGTCGACCGGCAGGCGGCGCGGCGGCCGCTCGCCGCCGCGCGCCGTGGCGTCGTGGCCGAGCGGTCCGCGGCACGGCACGCGCGCCGCCGCCCCCTCGCGGTCGCCGAAGCGCCACTCGCCGAGCGGCGCGCCGCCGGGACCCACGAGGCGCAGCTCGCACAGCAGGCCCTCGAACGACGGCGGCTTGTGGGCGCCGACCATCAGCACCAGGCGCCCTGGCGGCACCTCGCCGCCCGCCGCCCCCGCGGCTCGCTCGTCGCTCACCGCCCGGCCGTCGACGTGCAGCGCGGCGCCGCCCGGACCGCTCTCGACGCGCAGCGCGCGGCGGCGGCCGACCAGGCCCTCGACCGGCGCGGAGACGAGGTCGGCGACGCCGCCGGTGCGCCGCCAGCGCAGCCGCTCGCCCTCGATCGACAGCTCCCAGACGAGGCGGAAGGTGCGCTGCGTCTCGAGGCGCGACCACAGGCCGAGCACCGGGCCGTCGCCGCGCGCCACCACCACCGCCTCCAGCGCGATGCCGCCCTCGCGCGCCGCCTTCGGCAGCTCGAAGCCCTCGGCGCCGCCGACCAGGGCGCTGTGGCCGCCGGTGCCGAGCTCGATGCCGTGCTCGGCGGCGGCCACCGCGAAGCCGGCGTCGGCCGCCGGCGCGCCGCTCGCCCCCACCAGGTCGGCGGTGCCGGTGCGGATGCGGTGCTCCAGCAGGTCGACCAGCTCGTTCCAGTCGGCGTCGAGCTGCACCCGCCCCTGCTGCATGCGCACCGCGCCGTAGCCCTTGCGGCCGTCGAAGCGCAGCCGCGTGAAGTCCCCCTGCAGCGTTCCCTTCATCGTCGTCCCCTCAGGTGGCGAAGGCTACCCGGGCGGTCATCCCCCAGGGCAGGTACTCGTCGAGCGCGGCGCGCAGGTTGGCCAGGCGGTCGCTCTGACGCAGGCCGTTGTAGACGCCGATCTCGTTGCCGTTCGAGGCGCCGGTGTGGAGCTCGCGCGGCGCGCCGGCGGCGAGCTGGAGGTAGGCCGGATGGCCCCAGGCGGTGGCGGTGAAGAGGCCCGGCAGGGCGCCCTCGGGCAGCAGGACGCAGCGCTCGCGCGGCGGCGTCGCCGAGCCGGCGGTCACGGCGCTGGTGAGCAGGCGGCCGCGGCTGCGCAGCTCGACCTCGAGGCGCCCCGCGAACAGGGTGTCGACGGCGAGCGGCAGGCGGCCGGCGCGCACCTCGCCGAGCAGCGTGCAGCGCACCGCCTGGAGCTGGCCGTGCGGCAGCTCGACGCCGCCGTCGACGATGCTGTCCTCGAGCTCGACCACCGCCTTGCGCGAACCCAGCCGAAGCGGCCCGGCGACGCTCTGGCGCAGGCGCACGTTGAACAGGCGCGGCAGGGCCGCCTCCTCCTCGCCGGACTCGTCGACGCGCACGCCGCCCTGCGCCTGACGGCCGGCGCGCGGCGGGTCGAGGGTGCACTGGACGACGTCGAGCGAGGCGCTGCCGGCGATCTCGACGCCGCCCTCGACCCACAGGCCGTCGAGCGACAGGCGGTTCTCGAGCGACGGCTGGCGCGACTCCACGGTCCACACCGCCTCCTCGCGCCGTTGCGGCCCGACCAGGCGCAGTCCTCCGCGCAACGTGGGCGCGCAGCCGTCCGCCGCCTGGATCAGCAGCCGCCGGCCGAGCAGGCGCACCGGCTCGCGCAGCGCGTAGCTGGCGCTGTCGGTGAGGGTGATGAAGCCCTCGCGCGGCGCGGTGGGCAGCGGCCGTGGCGGCGGGATGGGCGGCACGCGGCGATGGTTCCAGGCCTCGAGCGCGCGCGTCAGGCTGTTGAAGTAGTGGACGCCGCGGGCGGCGTCGAAGCGCGGCTCCTGCCCCTTGCCGACCACCGCCGTCCAGCGGTCGGCCTCCCCGGGCGGGTCGACCAGCCGGCGCGGGAAAGCGCCGCCGCCGATGTCGAGGCAGGAGCCGTAGTGGTAGTCGACCCACACCAGGCCCTCCTCTTCGCGGCCTTCCTCCACCGCGGCCGGCTCCGGCGGCAGCAGTAGGCGCCCGCGCTCGGGGTCGACCCAGGCGCGCACCGCGTAGCCGGGGTCGCGCGGCGGCTGCCAGCCGCCGAGGCCGCAGACGCCGACGTCGCGCGCCGCGAGCAACTCCGGCGCCGCCGCCGCCCCCGGCTCGCGGACGACGATGCGCAGCGCCGGCTCGTCGGGGTCGAGGTAGCGCGTCTCCGGCACCTCGCCGCGGCGCCGCGCCGCCGCTTCGCGGGCGAGCGCGGCGCGGGCGAGCGGCACCGGCAGGGCGTCGCGGCGGCTGCGGTGGACCGGCCGCGCCTCGCTGCGCGGCGGGTTGAACAGCGGCTGGTCGAGGCCCAGCGGATGGAAGGTGAAGCGCCGCCAGCCGGCCCGCGGCCCGTCCACCCGAAACGGCCGCGCCGCCTGCACCGGCAGGCAGCCGAGGCGGTGGAAGACGAGCCCCAGCTGGCGCGGATGGAAGCCGCGGCGGTCGCCGACCGGCGGCGGCCCCGGGCGCGGCGGGGTGAGATCGGCGGTGTGGGCGACGGTGTTGAACGGGCCGCCGAGGTCCTCGAGCTCGCGCGTCCGCCGCAGGTCGGCGGTGCGCCGGCCGCCGCCGCCGCGTGGCGACGGCGCCGGAGGTGTTGCCGGAGAGGCGGTGGTCGGAGAGGCGGTGGCCAGCGAGGCGGCGGCCGCCGTCGTGCGCTCGTACTCGACCAGGCGGCAGGGCCAGCCGGTGGCGTCCGCCGCCACCCGCTCGAGCGCCGCGGCGGTGCCCTTGGCGCGGCGGTAGGCGAGGGCGTTGGCCACCCGGTTGCGCTGGCTCGGCAGCAGCTGGCTCTCGGTGTCGAGGCCGCGCACCCCGAGCAGGTCGCCCACGTAGGGCACCCGCCACAGGTCGCAGGTCTCGATGAACCAGCCGTCGTAGAGCGCCCGCAGGTCGGCGAGCACCGCCTCGTACGGCAACTCCATCGCCTCCATCACCGCCCGCAGCGGCTCGCCCTGATACGCGTCGCGGAAGCGGACGTAGGCCGGCAGCAGGTCGTAGAGGCGCCGTCTCATGGCCCGCCCACCCGCGTCAGCTCGACCTCGCCGAGGAGCAGCAGCTCGGCGGGCTCGACCGTCGCGCCGGCCACCCGCGGCGGCCGGGCCACCAGCTCCCGGAGCGCCGCGTCGCCGCGCGTGCCGGCGGTCGCGCGGCCGTCCGACAGCACGTCGAGGTCGACGGCGACCACCCCCGGCACGCCCTGCATCGCGCGCACCACCGCCGCCGCCGAGACGCTGCCGCCGAAGCCCGCGTGCGCGAAGCCGAAGCGCTCGGCCAGCCGCCGCCGCACCTCCTGCTCGACCCGCTCCCACTCGAGGTCGGGGTCAATCACCAGCCCCGCCTCCACCCGCAGGCGCACCGGCGCGTGGTCGAGCAGCGACAGCGGCGCGTCGGAGGCGCGGCGCCGGTCGATGGCCTCGCGCAGGTCGCGCAGCAGGGCGCCGCCGTCGGCCATCGGCGCGCCGCCGGGGGCCGCCACCGTCACCTGCACCAGCGGCCGGCCGCCGGCCATCAGGCTCCAGGCGCCGGCCTTGGCGACGCCGGGGAAGCCGAGCGCGAAGTCGGCGAAGTCGGCGAGCGCCACCACGCGGTCGAGCGTGCGCACCGAGCGCGGCGCGAGGCGGCGGATCTCGTCCGGCGGCTCGGCGGCGGCGCCCGGCGTGGTGGCCAGCGGGTTGGTCACCGCGTCGAGACCGAGCGGCCGGTTCTGGAGCAGGCTGACGCCGCCGGCCGGCACGCCGCGCGTCGACATGCCGGTGCCGTAGGTGGCAACCACGTTGTCGCGGCCGCTCGCCAGCCGGGCGCCCCGGTCGCCGTTGCCGAAGACCAGCGTGGCGCGGCCGCCCTGGTCGACGTCGAGGCGGTAGACGCGGTCGCCCGGCGCCGCGGCGTAGAGTTGGCGCACCGGGTGCCAGCGCTGCCCCTGCACCTCGACGCGGAGGGTGGGCTGCGGCGCGCCGCCGACGAGGTCGAAGCTCGGCGGCCGCGCCAGGGTGAAGGCCTGATTGGCGCGCGTGGCGTCGCCGTCGCCGAGCACCTCGCGGCTCACGGTGGTGCCCTCGACCGCCGGCACGACGTTGCCGTAGACGCGCAGGCTGGCGGCGTCGACCAACGGCCCCGGCTCGAAGCCGGCCGCCGGCAGCAGCACCGCCAGGCCGCTAGGCACCAGGCCGCTGTCGAGCGGGGAGCGCAGCGCCGCCGACAGCTCGGCGACGGTGGTGGCGCGGCCGTCGACGCGGCTCGGCAGCTCGATCTCGAGGCGCACCGCCGCGGCCGCCTCGCCGCCGACCAGCCGCTGCAGCGAGGCCATGGCGGCGGCGGACTCGGGCGCCGGCTCCGCCGCGGCGGCCGCCTCCTCGCCGGCCTCCGCGGGGCCGCCGGCGGCCGCCGCGAAGACGGCGTCGGGGTCGAGCAGCAGCCGCAGCACGCGCACCAGCTCGCCGAGCGCGATCTGGATCTCGCTGTCGGGGTCGCCGCCCTCGCCGGCCGCCAGCGACCACACGCGCACGGTCAGCTCGAGGTCCGCGGCGCGGCCGGCGAGGGCGTCGACCACGGCGCTCAGCTCGTCGCCGCCGCCAGGCGCCAGCCGCGCCGCGAAGCGCTCGGCGGGCCGTTCGCCGGTGACGATGACGCGGCGCAGCGGGTCGAAGCCGGCGAGGGTGATGCGCAGCACCTCGAGGGCGATGCCGTGGTGCTCCTCGACCCGTCTGGCGAGCGGCAGCTCGCGGCTGTCGAGCCACGCCCGCGTGTCGCGCAGGCCGAAGCGGGCGAGGCGCTCGTCGGGCTCCACCTCGAGGCGCGTCACCACCGCCTCGAGCCCGAAGTCGCGGCGCCGCACCGTGCCGGCCCGGCGCACACCGTAGAGGCCGGCCGCCTCCGGGTCCTCGCCGCCGCCGGGCACCAGCACCAGCCAGCTCCCCGGCAGCACGCCGTCGACCAGGCTGTCGAGGTCGACCTCGCCGCCGCGGACCCAGAAGCCGGGCCACTCGTCGGAGAAACCGCCGAAGGGAGTGGCGGCGAGCGCCGCGACGCCGCCGGCGGCGGCGGCCGCCACCGCCGCCACCGGGCCGGGCGGGAACGGCTCGACGCGCTGCCAGGACTCGCCCTCGTCGCTCGACGTCCACAGCCCCTCGGCGGTGGCGGCGAACAGCCGGCGGTCGAGGCTCAGCGGGTCCTCGGCCAGGGTGACGCCGGTGACCGCCGGCTCCTCCTCCAGCGGGCCGCCGAGGCGCCGCGGCCGCCAGTGGCCGCCGCCGTCTGCGGAGACGAACAGGCCGCGGTCGGTGCCGGCGATCAGGCGCCGGCCGCCGCGCCGCCGCTCGGCGACCACCACCACGCCGTGGACCACGGTGGCGGAGAAGCCGGTGAAGGGGTCGGTCCCGGGCAGGCCGCGGTGGAGCGGCTGCCAGCGGTCGCCGCCGTCGGTCGAGTGGAAGACGCCGCGGCCGGTGCCGGCGTAGACCTCGCGCGCCGCCGGTCCCGCCGTCAGGGCGTAGACCGCCAGGTCGGTGGCGCCGCTGGCCTCGTCGGTACCGGGCAGGCCGCGGTTGACCGGCCGCCAGGTGCGGCCGCCGTCGGTCGAGCGCTGGACGCCGGCGCCGGTGCCGGCGAGCACCTCCGAGACGTCGCCCCAGCGCACCGCCAGCAGGTCGTGCACCGCCGCCTGCGGCAGCGGGCCGCCGGCGGCGCCACGCTGCCACGGCAGCCGCCGCCGCGGCGCGGTCAACGCGTGGCCGCTCGCCGGCTCCCAGATCCGCCCCTGGTCGGTGGAGCGGAAGACCGCCCCGGACGAGGTGCCGGCGTAGACGACGCCCCGCGGGTCGACGGCGAGGGCGCGCACGTCGAGCTGCTGCAATCCGCGGCTGGCCGGCTCCCAGGTGGCGCCGGCGTCGGCGGAGCGGAAGACGCCCTGGTCGCGGGTGCCGGCGTACAGGGTGCCGCGGGCGTCGGCGGCGAGGCAAAGGACGGCGGTGGTCGACGGCAGCCCCTCGTTGCGCGCGCGCCAGGCGGTGCCGTCGAAGACCAGCAGGCCGCCGGGCAGGGCCTGGATCTCGCGCCGCACGTCCGGCGGCAGCTCGCTCCACGGCGGCGCGTTGCGGCCGAAGAGGCCCGCCTGGCGGCGCAGCATGAAGGCCTGCACCTCGCGCAGCCGGCGGTCGCCGAGCTCCGGCGCGAGCGCCCCCTCCCAGCGCACTTCGGTGAACGGCCGGGCGCCCGGCTGCGCCTCGACCGCGGTCAGCCGGCGCAGGCGGCGCAGCGGCCGGCCGGCGGCGACGGCGGTGAGCAGCAGGTAGGCGCCCGGCGCCAGGCCGGTGGCGGTGCCGGCGAGGCGCAGCGAGGTGGCGGAGGCGCGCACGTCCGGCGGCACCTCCTTGGGGAACGGCCGCGGCGACATCACGTTCCAGGCGGCCTCGGCGCGCAGCGGCTCGAGGGTCTCGAACGCCTGCGGCTCGGCGCCGGGCGGCGGCACGCTGCGCACCACCAGCCGCGCCGGCAGGTCGAGGGTCGACGGCAGCCCCTTGACGTCGGTGACGTGCACCGCCAGCATCGTGCGCCCGGCGACGCCCGGGCGCGGCGGGTAGGCCACCATGTCGGCCAGCTCGTGGACCGACAGCGCCTCGACCGCGGTGCGCAGGTAGCCCTCCTGGATCAGCCGCTCCTGGTAGAAGGTCAGCACGTCGGCGACGGTGGCCCACGAGCGGGCGAGGGCGATCAGCCAGTTGTCGGCGTCGTCGAGGTTGAAGCGGACGAAGTGGCGGGTGTCGGGCGCCGCGTCGGATGCAGTCCTGTCGCCGAGCGCGCCGCCCGAGCCCGGGGCGGCGCCGGCGAAGCCCGTCGCCTCCACCTCGAGCTCGAGCACCAGCTTGTCGAGCATCTGCGGCACGAAGCTCTGGTAGGTGCCGACGCGGTAGTCGAGCGCGCGCCGGCCCGGCGGGTTGGCCAGGCGGCGGTCACCGGGGGGCGGGGGCGCCGGGCTCACCGCGCGTCCTCCTCGAAGCGGACGCGGAAGGTGCCGCGCTGGGGGGCGTCCGGGTCGTTGTCGAGCCGCGGCACCTCGAGCGGCCCGATGGGGACGAAGCCCGCCTCGCGCTCCCCGGCCGGCGGCCGCCCCCAGCGGTGGAAGGCGTCGACGCGCACGTCGACGACGCCGGGGACGGCGAGGATGGCGCTGGTGATCTGGCTCAGGTAGACCGGCAGGCCGAAGCCGAAGAGCTGCGGGTCGAACAGGCTCCGGCGGCCGCCGATCGCCGCGGCGTGCTCCTCGGCGAAGCGCCGGTAGATGCGCTCGGCCTGCTCGCCCGGCTCGATCCACACCGTCACCTGGACGTCGAGCGGCACCCAGCGCGGCGGCCGCACCGCCAGCTCCCAGCCGGCGAGCAGCGAGCCCTCCATCCAGCCGCGCAGGCGCTCCGCGAAGGCGGCGTCGAGCGGCCGCCCGTCGCGGCGCTGGACGTAGAGCTCGACGCAGCGTGTGGCGCCGTTCCACCCGTGGCGCGCCACCGCCCGCCGCACCTCCGGATGGGAGAGGGCGAGGCGGGCGCTGTCCTCCGGCGTCACGCAGCGGCGCTGGAAGCTCTCGGTGTGGATGCGGTCGGGCGCGTAGACGCGTGCGTAGTCGACCGACACCGGGTGGCTGCCGCCGGCGGCCGGCAGGTGGTTCCTGGCGCTGTCGACGGCGACGCCGGCGGCGGCCAGGCGGTGGCGCAGCTCCGGCGCCAGCACCACGTGGCGCAGCGCCTGACTGCCGACGTTGCCGCGCGGCCCGGAGCCCTCGCGGTAGCGGGCGAGGAAGACGCTGCCCGCCCGCGGCCGCCGCCCCGACTCGCCATCGCCGAAGCGCAGCCGCGGCCGGCCCTCCTCGTCGGTCTCGACCACGAACTCGCGCGCGAAGCGGCCGCTGCCCAAGAGATCGAAGCGCGGCCGCCAGCGCGGCAGCCACGGCCGCACCAGCTCCCGCGCGCCCGTCAGGTCGGCCGGCACGTCGTGGCCGGGGATCTCGACCAGCTCGATCGCCGGCAGGGCGTCGCGCGGCGGCTGCACCAGGGCGTTGCGGGCCGCCCGGCCGCGCGCCGCCACCGGCTCGAAGGGCGCCCGCCAGGTCAGCTCGGTGGTCGCCAGCACCGGCGCGTAGTCGCCGCCGGCGGGCACCGGCGGCAGCAGCTCCTCGACCTCCAGCCCGTGGTCGGCGAGGACGACGTTGCCGTGCACGCGGCTCAGGTTCTGGCGGCGCACCGCGCCCTCGGCGCGCGACACCGGGAAGTCGGCCTCGAGGGCGTCCTCGTCGAACCAGCGCACCTCGGTGTAGACGACGCCGGTCAGCGGGTCGCGGCCGATGCGCGGCTCCTGCGCCAGGCGCACGGCGGCGCGGGCGCGCGGGTCGGGCACGGCGGTGGCGGCCCGCTCGGCGGCGCTCCTCGCCTCGGCCACCGAGCGTGGCGCGTGCCCCGGCGCCGCCGGCGGCCGCCGCACGCCCTCGCGCTTCTCCACCACCAGCACGTCGCCGGCGGCGAGGTGCTGCCAGCTCCCCACCAGCGCCGCCGAGGTGGCGCCGCGCTCGAGGGTGAAGTCCGCCGCGCCCCAGGTGTAGACCTCGAAGTCGCGGTGGCCGGCGTCGAGCGGCAGGTCGTGGAGGGTCTCGAAGACCAGCGCCCCCTCGTCGAGCATCTGCCGGTAGTCGCGCGAGCCGGCGGCCACCATCCCGGGCTGCCGCTCGACGGTGGTGAGCAGCCGCGTCCGCGCCGGCAGCACCGCCCGCCCCGCCGCCTCGCCGGCGTCCGCCGGCCGCACCTCGATCTGCACCCAGGCACGGGCGTTGGTGCCCTCCGGCAGCCGGAAGTCGAGCAGCCGCGCGTGGCGGCGCACCGAGACGCGGCGGCGGGCGGTCGACAGGTACGCCTCGGTGGCGACGGCGTCCTGCTGGTAGGAGAGGTAGTCGGCGGCGTAGGCCAGCGCCTCGACCAGGGTGACGCCGAGGTCCGACGGGTTCCGCTCGCGCCACGACGGCACGTAGAAGGCCATGCGCTCGAGCAGCATGCGGCGGAAGCTCTCGTAGTCCTTGGCCAGGTAGTCGGTGATGCCCGCCGCCGGCTGCGGTGGCTCGACGCCGAAGCGCGGCAGCCGCCAGGTGCGCGCCTCGCCCGTCTCCAGGCGCACGGGAGCGGCGTCGAAGCGGGGGTCGAGGCCCGGCACGCCGACCAGCTCGAGGTCGTACACCGGCCCATCGTGGACGTCCACCGCCAACGGCTCGGAGGCGCGCAGGACGGCGGTCGCCACGTTCGCCTCCGGCCCCGGCCGCACCGTCTCGACGCGCAGCCGCGGGTCGCCGGCGCCGTCGAGCGTCAGGCGGAGCTGCTCCGGCGCCAGGCGCTCCGGCAGGGCGTCCTTGCCGCTGCCCGGCGCCGCCGGCACGAAGTGGAGGTGGAGCGTCCAGCGCTGCGCCACGCCGCCGTCGGGCTGCAGCAGCGTCTCCGGCTCGGCGGCCACGGTGACGTGGTCGAGGCCCTTCAAGCGCGGGCTGCGCATCAGCGCGGCGCGCCGCTGGTCGCGGGCGCGCTCGAGGCCGGGGCTCAGGGTGACCACCGGAAGCCTCCGCTGTCGAACGTCGAGGTGCGCTCGCTGCGGTCGGCGAGCAGCGTGTAGGCGATGCGGATGCCGAGCGAGGACTCCTTCGCCTCGACCGCCACCTCGCGCACGCTGACGACGTCGCCCAGCCAGCGCTGCAGGGCGCCGCGCACCAGGTACTGGGTGGCGGTGGCGGCGGCGTCGTCGTTGGGGCTGAAGATCACCTCCAGCAGGCCGCAGCCGAACTCCGGGCGGTTGACCCGCTCGCCGGGGGCGGTGAACAGGACCAGCTCGATCATCTCTTCGACGTGCCGCGGGTACTCCGGGTCCGCCAGCCGGCCGTAGCGGCTGATGCGGAAGGGGAAGCCCACCTCCACGGCGTCGCGGAGCTCGCTGGGGTCGCTCATGCCAGGTCGCTCATGCGGGCATGAAGCTGATCGAGGCGCCACCGAGGGTGAGCGAGGCGGCGCCGGAGACCTTGCAGGCGGCGGTCGAGCTGACCGTCGTCGCCCCCATGCCGGAGGCGGTGAGGGTGCCGGACGAGGTGATCGAGATCGACGTGTCGCCCTTCAGCGTGGCGGTGGCGCCGGAGGCGCTGAGCGCGGTGTCGGCCTTGACGGTCACGTTCATGCCGCTCAACGTGGCGTCGCTGGTGGCGCTGGCGGTGAGGTTGCCGCCGGCGCTGACCTTGACGTCCTGGTCGGCGCTGGCGGTGATGCCGCCCTGGGCGGTGACCGTGGTGTCCTTGCTCGTGGTGGTCGACAGCGTGGTGCTGTTCGTGGTGATGTCCTCCGGCGTCTGGTTGACGGTGCTGGTGGCGCTCGAGCCGGCGACGGTGACCAGGATGCCGGTCGAGTCGATGACCATGGTGACGGTGGCGCCGTCGGACACCGTCGGGTCCTGGAAGCGCAGCGTGATCTTGCCCTGCTGGTCGGTGTCGTTGATCCACAGGGTGGCGACGCGCGTCTTGAACACCTTGACCTGCGACGGGTCGTCGGCGTTGTCGCCGATCTCGGTGGGCACCTCAGGCGCCTGCCAGAAGCAACCGCTCCAGATCGGGTGGCTGGGGTCGCCGCCCTCGAACTCCACCCACACCAGGGCGCCGATCGGCGGCATGGTGTAGAAGCCCACCTGGTCGCCGGCGTAGGGGGCGCAGGGCAGCGCCCAGTTGGTCGCCATTCCGAACACCGCCGGCACGGTGACCTGCAGGCGGCCCATCTTCAGCGGGTCCTTGTTGTCCTTGACCAGGCCGCGGTACTTGCCGAAGTAGCGGCCCTCGCTGCGCCGCGCCGGCTGGTTGAGGACGTCGGTGAGGTCTTCGGGCATGGGTGGCTCCTCCTAGATCTCCTCGACCGTGGTGATCTTCGAGCCCACGCCGCCGCGGGTGAGCACGAACTTCTGCTTGTAGCTGATCTGGTCCTCCTCGAAGGCGAGGAGGTGGCGCACCTGCTTGACCAGGTAGGTGCCGTCGAAGCGGGTGCCGACGCCGCGCAGGTCGACCAGGCCGGGGGCGACGAGCACCTCGCCGTAGTCGGCGGTGTCGAGCTCGCCCTCGGCGACCACCGCCTCCTGCACCGAGCGGTTGACCTTGCCCTGGCCGAGCGAGGTGGCCTCGGCGCTGCTCATGCCGGGATGGAGCAGCAGGCTGCCGCGCACCGCCAGGGTGGCGAGGTCGGAGCTGTAGCTCGACGGGTCGGCGGCCAGGCCGGACGCCGCCGAGGCCAGGGCGACGGTCGCCTCCAGCCCGTCGGCCGGGCTCCACGACCCCAGTCCCACCGGCACCGCCGCCGCCGGCTGCTGGGTGAGGTCGAGCACCTGGCCGTAGGCGGCGGTGGGCGCCAGCGCCTCGTAGCGCAGCGACAGCGAGCTGACGTTGTTGGCCGGCCCCATGTTGGTGGTCAGCGCCTTCTGCGCCGTGCCGGCGGTCACCGGCGGTCCCCAGTAGGCGGTGTTTTTGCCCGCCGACGAACCGGGCTGGACGTAGAACTGGAAGCCGTAGCGGGCGGCGAGCGCCAGCACGTGGAAGCGGTCGGTGGCGTTCTGCTGCGGCACGTAGTCCTGCGGCGCCGACTCGCCGCTGGGGGCGGTGACCCGCGGTGTGATGCCGACGCCGCCGTACTTGCCGAGGATCTGCGAGACGATCGCCGAGTCGGTGAGGTTCGGGTACTCGGCGGACACCTCGACGAGGTCCATCTTCAGGCTGACGTCCTCGCCGAGGACGCTGACCAGCGCCTTGCCGTCCTTGTCGACCGCCATCTCGAGGTAGGTGACGAAGCCGTCGATGAGCACCGTCGCCGCCTCGCCCTGGGGCTGCATCAGCACCTGTACGCGGTTGAACGGGTCGAGCAGGCCGGTGGCGAGCAACGGGTACTCCGGCACCTGGCCGCGCTCCGGCGGGTAACGGTCGGCGGTGAACGACAGGCGGAAGCCGGCCGGGCAGGCGGTGCCCTGCACCACCTCGATCGAGTCGAGGGCGGCGAGCAGGTCCTCCGGCGCGTCGCTCGGCGTGCCGGCGCCGATCATCAGCTTGACGGTAGTGGTCTCGGGATCGTACGGCACGGGCTACTCCTCGGGCACGCGCAGGCGGCGCACGCCGGCCTCGGCGGCGCCGGCGCGGTCGAACGGGTCGAAGGGGTCGAGGACGCCGTTGGCGTCGCACAGCTTCCAGAACAACTCGGGGCGGCCGAGGCTGCGCGCCGCCACCAGGTCGAGCCGCTCGTCCGGCGCCACCGGCTCCCAGCGGTCGGCGGGCGGCGGCACGCGCGGCACCAGGCGGCGGCCGACGTACGCCACCTCGCAGCCGTCGGGGCCGATCCAGGTCAGCTCGGGCAGGCCGTGGTAGCGGCTGGTCTTGGAGAACACGGCGGCGGCCTCAGAGCGAGCTGGCGTTGGTGACGCCGATGTCGACGCCGCTCGACGACACGGTGCCGCTCAGCGACTCGAGCAGCTTGAGGTTGGTCAGGATGAGCTGGTAGTCCTTGGCGCCGGCCTCGTCGAAGGGGTAGATGTCCATCTTCAGCGCGACGTCGGCGACGATCGGGCTGAGGTTGGCGGCGAAGTACTTCTCGGTCACCGTGATCGAGGTCAGGCGCACCGGCAGCACGCGGTTCGGGCCCCACACGAAGAGGCTGCGCGGCGCCAGCGGCGGCACCGCCTTCATCTTGTTGCTCTGGGTGTCGGAGACGAAGGTCTCGAGGTCCGTGCTCGACGGGTAGAGCATCAGCTCTAGCGCCGCGAGGCGGGCGTAGATGCCCTGGTCGGTGGTGACCTCCGGGCTGCGGCTCGCCTCGAGCTGCACGGTGACGTCGATCGACTGCTTCGCCGGGCCGCTGAAGCGCTCGCTGCTCTCCCGGTAGTAGCTCGGCGTCAGCGTACGGGTCATCTTCTCCGGGTTGTACTGGAACGGCACCACCGTCGACGCCCCGGTGCCCGAGCGCGGGGCGGCGATCAACGCCCCCTTGAGCAGGCCCGCGGGCGGATACGGCGGGGTGGTGTCGGCGGCGGTGGCGACCTGCGGGGTCGTGTCGCTCATCTAGCTCGTCTCCTCCGTAGATTCCTGCATGCGAGGACCGGGATCGGGGACCCGGTCCGCCCACGGGCCGAGCGGCCCGTACCACTGTTCGTAGAGCTGCCGCGCGATGGCGGCCGCCACCTGCTCCTGCGACCAGCCCGGCTCGACGCGCACGCTGGCGGCGTCGAGGCGCAGCGTGCCGCCGCCGCGCAGCAGGGGCGGCGCGCCGTGGGCGTCGACCAGGCGCAGGAGCTGCTCCTCGATGCGGGCGGAGAGCTGCTCCGCCATCACCGGCGCCATGCCCGCCAGGCGCAGGTGCTCGACGTGGAGGCGCACGTTGAAGCCGCCGCCGCTCATGGCACCACCGCCCACGGGCCGCCGAAGCCCTCCGCCGTCACCTCCAGCGGGCTGACCACGCCGTGGACCTGGATGCGCACCCGGTACTCGCCGGGCGGCACCGGCGCCACCACCGTCACGCGGTCGGGCGACGTCGCCTCGGCGGTGGCCGGCAGCGCCAGCGAGCGGCGCAGCGGCTCGCCCTCCGCCTGCTTCGGGTTGAGCAGCACCACCGCCTGCTGGGTGGCGGTGACGGCGGGCGCGAAGCGCACCACCAGCTCGACCTCCGGCGGCCCCTCGCCCTCCGCCGCCTGCCGCGACACCGAGACGCCGCGAACCACCGGCTGCACCACCAGGGCGAGCGGCGCCGACTCGAGCGCCACCGGCCGCGGCGCGCCGGGCGGATGGACCTCGCGCACGGCGCGCACCATCACCGTGCCGGCCTGGACGCCGTCGGGCAGCGCCACCCGCAGCGAGCCGTCGCGCTGCACCTCCGGCACCGCCTCGAGGTCGTCGAAGCGCACGCGCAGCGGGCCGTCCGCCAGGCCGTCGCCGCGCAGCGCCACCTCGGCGCCGGCGGACCAGGCGACCGCCTGCGGCGACACCGAGGCGAGCACCGGCGGCCGGCTGTCGCTCATGTACAACTCGGCGCTGCGCACCGGCAGCGGCGGCCGCGGCGTGCCGAACGGCTCGATGAGCACCACCTGGGCGCGGTAGGCGACCGACATGACGTAGGGGATCTGGCTGAACAGCGGCACCAGCTCCTCGTGGGTCAGCGGCAGCAGGCTGAACGAGAGGGCGTGCTCCTGGCGCTCGAGGCCGCTGCCGGCGAGGCTGGCGGAGACGCGGTCGACCGACTCGCCGTTGGCGCCCTGGCGCGGCATGTAGCGCACGCTCGGGTAGGGCTCGGCGTGCAGCGCGGCGAGGGTGAGGCCGAGCAGCACGTAGGGCACCTTGTCGCGCTCGTCGCCGTAGAACGACAGCAAGAGGTCGAGGTTGACGGCCATCTTCGGCCGCCGCAGCAGGCGGCCGTCGGGGCCGCGCACCGGCAGCTCGGCGTTGCGCCAGGTAGGGTTGGGCTCGACCTTGTAGAGGAAGATCTTGATCAGGCCTGCGCCCACCTGGTCGGGGCTGTGGACCTCCGGCGGACCGGTCTGCACCACGGCGCCCGGCACCGCTTCGCGGATCGCTTCCTGCAACAGGTTCTGCAGCGTCATCATCACCGCCGCCACGGCGCGGTAGTCGCTCATGGCGGCGCTCCGGCGCGGCGGCGATCGAGGTAGGACTGGAGCGAGGTGCGCGGCACCAGGCGCGGGCGCCGCGGCGGCGGCGCGGCCGGCGGCGGCATCACCACCTCGAGGCGGCCGATGGTGACCTCGAGGACGTCCTCGCCGGGCGCCGAGGAGTCGGCCGCGGC
>CAZLBJ010000052.1:0-3394 GCA_964557755.1 uncultured Thermoanaerobaculia bacterium | reverse complement strand
GCATGGCGTCGGGCGGCTCGGGCGACGTCCTCACCGGCCTGCTCGCGGCGCTGCTCGGCCAGGTGGACGACCCCGGCGACGCGGTGCGCCTCGGCGTCTGGCTGCACGGCCGGGCCGGCGACCTCGCCGCCGACCGCCTCGGGGAGCTGCCGATGGCCGCGCTCGACGTGGTGGAGTCGCTGCCGGGCGCCTTCGCCGAGCTGGCCGAGCTGCGCGACGCGTGACCGCCGCCGATCCCGCTTCCGGCGCCGTCCTCGCCGTCACCGCCGACGAGCACGAGACCCGCCGCTTCGGCGCCTCGCTCGCCGCCCGCCTGGCGCCCGACGGCGTGCTGCTCCTCTCCGGCGACCTCGGTGCCGGCAAGACGGTGCTCACCCAGGGGCTGGCCGAGGGGCTGGGCATCTCGGCGGCCGAGGTGCAGTCGCCGACCTTCACCCTGGTGCGCGAGCACGCGGCGCCCGGCGGCGCGCGCCTGGTCCACGTCGACCTCTACCGGCTCGACCCCGAGGAAGCGCTCGACGTCGGCGTCGAGGAGCTGCTCGCAGGCCCCGGCGTCAAGGTGGTCGAGTGGGCCGAGCGCCTGCCGTTTGCGGTGCCCGGCGCGCTGCACCTCGAGCTGGTGCGCACGGCGGCGGGACGCGAGGTGCGTCGCCTCGGAAGCTGACGGAGCGCTGGCTTATACTGGCTCCGATGCTCCTCCCGAAGGTACGAAGCTCCCCGAGCCGTCCCGCGGCCCGCCGGGAGGCTGCGTGAACGCCGGCGAGCCGCAGCCGGACGCGCGGGGGCGCACGTCGGTCGTCGGCATCGGCGCTTCGGCCGGCGGCCTCGAGGCGCTGCAGGAGCTGTTCGCCGCCCTGCCGAAGGACCTCGGGCTGGCCTACGTCGTCGTCGTCCACCTCTCCCCGCAGCACGAGAGCGCCATGGCCGAGATCCTCGGCCGCTCGACCGGCATGCCGGTCGAGCAGGTCGAGGAGTCGACCTCCCTGGAGCCCGACCGCGTCTACGTGGTGCCGCCGGGCCGGCGCCTGCGGGTGTGGGACGACTCGCTGGCCGCGGTGCCCTTCACCTCCGACCGCGAGCGGCAGGCGCCGATCGATTTCTTCTTCCGCTCCCTCGCCGAGCACCAAGGGGACGGTTTCGCGATGGTCCTCTCCGGCTCCGGCAGCGACGGCTCGCTGGGCCTCAAGGCGATCAAGGAGAAGGGCGGGTTGATCCTCGTCCAGGACCCGCGGGAGGCGAAGTTCGACAGCATGCCGTGCGCCGCCATCGCCACCGGGCTCGCCGACGTCGTCCTCCCCGTCCGCGGGCTGGCCGCCCGGCTGGTGGAGCTCGAGGGCGCCAAGCGGCGGCTGCGGCAGGAGATCGAACGGCTGGAGACCGGCGTCGCCGTCGAGGAGCGGCCGTCGCTGGGCCGCATTCTCGCCTACCTGCGGGCGCGCACCGGGCACGACTTCTCGGACTACAAGCAGTCCACCCTGGCGCGCCGCGTCGGCCGCCGCATGCAGCTCCACCGCAAGCTCAGCCTCGACGCCTACCTCGACGTCCTGCGCGACGACGCCGAGGAGGTGCAGGCGCTGTTCAACGACCTGCTGATCTCGGTGACCCACTTCTTCCGCGACCCCGAGGCGTGGGGCGCGCTGGCCGAGACCGTGGTGCCGCGGTTGTTCGCCGGAGAGGACGAGGACGGGGACGGCCGCATCCGCGTCTGGGTGCCCGGCTGCGCCACCGGCGAGGAGGCCTACTCGCTGGCCATCCTGCTGCTCGAGGAGGCGGAGCGGCTCAATCGCTGGCCGGAGCTGATGGTGTTCGCCTCCGACCTCGACGGCGCGGCGCTCGCCACCGCGCGGGAGGGCCGCTATCCCGCCGCCATCGCCGCCGACGTGGCGCCGGAGCGGCTGCGCCGCTACTTCCATCGCAGCGGCGAGCACTACGCGGTGAGCCCGCAGCTCCGCGACTGCGTGCTGTTCGCCCACCACAGCCTGCTGCGCGACCCGCCGTTCGCGAACCTCGACCTGCTGTCCTGCCGCAACCTCCTCATCTATCTCAACCGCGATCTCCAGGAGCGCGTCTTCGGCGTCTTCCGCTACGCCTTGCGGCCCGGCGGCTTCCTCTTCCTCGGCAGCGCCGAGCACGCCGAGGGCGAGCACTTCGACAGCGTCGACAAGGCGGCGCGCATCTACCGCGCCCGCGACGGCCAGGCGGCGCCGCGCCTGCCGGACCTGCTGCTGAGCACGCCAGGGACGGCGTCCCTGCGCCGCGAACCCCGCCGCCCCCTGCGGGAGCCGGAGAGCGTCCACCGGCAGGCGCTCGAAGACCTGGCGCCGCCCAGCCTGCTGGTGGACGACAAGGGCGTCGTGGTGCACCTGTCGGAGTCCGCCGGCCGCTTCCTCCAGCACCCCGGGGGCGCTCCCAGCAGCGACGTCGTCACCCTGGTGCGCGAGGAGCTGCGCTCCGAGCTGCGCTCCGCCCTCTACCGTGCCCTCGCCGAAGGCCGGGCGGCGTTCACCCCCTTCGTCGCGGTGCGCTTCGACGGTGCCGCCCGCCGCGTCGCCATGCTGGTGCGGCCGCGGCACCGCCAGGGCGAGGTGGCCGCCGCGCTGGTGGTCTTCCTCGAGGGCGGCGAGGTCGTGCAGGCCGAGCGGAACGGACCGCCGACCCGCGAGGGCCTGCACCAGGTGGAGGAGGAGCTGAGCGCGGTGCGCCAGCGCTTCGACTCCTCGGAGCGCGAGCACCATGCCTCCAACGAGGAGCTGCAGGCCTCCAACGAGGAGCTGCAGAGCCTCAACGAGGAGTACCGCTCCACCGCGGAGGAGCTGGAGACCAGCCGCGAGGAGCTGCAGAGCCTGAACGAGGAGCTGCAGACGGTCAACCAGCAGCTCAAGGACAGGTACGACGAGGTCTCGCGCAGCAAGAGCGACCTCGAGAACCTGATGGCGGCCACCGAGATCGGCACCCTGTTCCTCGACCGCGGCCTGCGCATCCAGCGCCTGACCCCCACCATCGGCCGCCTGTTCAACGTCTCCGCGAACGACCGCGGCCGGGAGATCGGCGACTTCACCCACCACCTGCGCTTCGAGGGCCTGGAGGCCGACGCCCGGCGGGTCCTGGACACCCTGGTGCCGGTCGAGCGCGAGGTGGAGAGCGACGCCGGCGACTGGTTCCTCCTCCGCGTGCGGCCCTATCGCACCCTCGACGACCACATCGACGGCGTCGTCGCCACCTTCGTCGACGTCACCGAGCGCAAGCGAAACGAGGAGACGATCCGCCGCACCAAGGAGCAGCTCGCCCGCGAGCTCCAGGAGACGCGGCGCCTGCAGGAGATGATGGTACAGGCGGTGGCGGCGACCACCCTCGAGCAGGCGCTCGACGAGATCCTCGCCGCCGCCATCGACCT
>CAZLBJ010000051.1:0-14260 GCA_964557755.1 uncultured Thermoanaerobaculia bacterium | reverse complement strand
GTCAACGCCGCCTTCGGCCGCATCTTCGCGCGCCTGTTCCGCGGCGGCGAGGCCGAGATGCGCCTGCTCGACGACGACGACGTGCTGGAGAGCGGCATCGAGATCGTCGCCCGCCCGCCCGGCAAGCGCCTGCAGAACATCATGCTGATGTCCGGCGGCGAGAAGGCGCTCACCGCCATCGCCCTGCTGTTCGGCCTGTTCGAGGCCAAGCCGTCGCCGTTCTGCATCCTCGACGAGGTCGACGCGCCGCTCGACGACGTCAACTGCCTGCGCTTCGTGGAGCTGCTCGAGGAGATGGCGGGCGACACCCAGTTCCTGGTCATCACCCACAACAAGCTCACCATGGAGGCGGCGTCGACCCTCTACGGGGTGACGATGCAGGAGAAGGGCGTCTCCAAGCTGGTCGCCGTCCAGCTCGACGACGTCCACCCGCAGCGCGCCACCGCCTGAGCCGGCCTCAGCCGCGCCGCCGCCGCCCCGGCCGCAGCCACACCACCGCCGCCAATCCGCCCAGCGCCGCCCCCAGGGTGTTGAACAGCACGTCGTCGACGTCGGTGGCGCGCGACGGCATGCCGAGCTGCACCGTCTCGATCGCCGCCGACAGCACCAGCGCCGCCGCCACCGCCACCAGCCAGCGCCGGCCGCCGCCGGCGAACGGCAGCGCCCCCACCAGCGCCAGCCCCAGCGGCACGAACAGCAGCAGGTTGCCGCCGACGTCGAGCACCAGGTAGTGGCGGGCGGCGTCGGCTGCGGCGCAGTCGTCGAGCACGCACTGGAGCGCCGTCCAGTGGTGGCGCAGCGGCACCAGGTTCGAGCCGGTCAGGTTCTGCCAGGTGACGTAGCGGTCCTCGCGCAGGGTGAACCACAGCACCAGCGCCGTCGCGGCGAGAACGGCCAGCACCCACAGGGGCCGGACCCGTCCACCTCCCTTCGTTCGCCGCGCCATGCCCCACTTTGTACCACCTGGGGGGCGTGACCTGCTAGCTTGTGCGCGATGGCCTCGACGCTCGACCGCTTCGCGCCGCCGCCGCCGGACCTGGTCCCGCCAGGCGAGCGCGAGCTCCACGTGTGGTTGGTGCCGCTCGATCCGCCGGCCGCCGAGGTGGACGCTCTGCGCGCCCTGCTGGCGCCCGACGAGGCGGCCCGCGAGGCGCGCTTCCGCTTCGAGCGCCACCGCCGCCGCTACGCCGTCGGCCGCGGCGCCCTGCGTACGCTGCTCGGCCGCTACCTCGGCGTGGTGCCGCGGGCCGTCGCCTTCCGCTACGGCCCGAACGACAAGCCGTACCTCGCCCTGCCGGGTGCCCTGCCGGGCGGCGCGCTGGAGTTCAACCTCAGCAACTCCGAGGAGCTGGCGGTGGTCGCCGTCGCCGCCGGCGAGGAGGTGGGCGCCGACGTCGAATGGCTGCGCCCGATGCCGGACGCGCTGGCCATCGCAGAGCGCTTCTTCTCCGCCGCCGAGCGGCGGGTGCTGGCGGCGGTGCCGGAGGCGCTTCGCGAGCAGGCGTTCTTCCGCGCCTGGACGCGCAAGGAGGCGTATCTGAAGGCGGTGGGCACCGGCATCACGGTGCCGCTCGACCGCTTCGACGTCACGCTGGCGCCGGACGAGCCGCCGCGCATGCTGGCGATGGAGGGCGACGCCGAGCGCGCCGCCGGCTGGACGCTGTTCCACCTCGAGCCGGCGGCCGGCTACCTGGGGGCGGTGGCGGTCCGCGGCGGCGGCTGGCGGCTCAGCGGCTGGCGCTGGCCGGGCGCCGGCGCCGCCTAGGCTAACGGTCGGCGGTCGATCTGCATCGTTCCTGTGCCCACGGCAGGCTGCGCCACGCTTGGACGGTGGCGGCCAGATACCAGAGACCGACGAAAGGCCCGATGTCAAACGAGCCCGCGTTCGCCGGCGGAACCGGGAACGGGATGAGATTGAGGACAATGACCAGTGCGCCGAGTACGAGCCCGGAAGCAGCGAACGGCCAGCCAAAGCGGGGATGGCGCCGCATGGCCCAGCCGAAAGCCAGAGTGCCGAGTCCGATGTAGACGTCCCACGCGACGTCGAGGCCCAACCAAACGCCGACGAGGTCGCCACCTGTTTCTGGTGCTCGGGCGCGCACTGCGAGTTGGACCAAGACCATGGCCGTGAAGAGGGCACCGGCGATGAGGTTGTGGACGGCACCGAGGGCGGCCGTAACCGAAGGTGCGTGCAGTCTGATGAGTTGATAGAGGCCAAGGCTACCGACACCAATCGCCGGCCCCAGGAACGAGGCCACGGCTGCCGTGATCCCCAATGGCAGAGGCGCGAATAGGAGAACCGGGTAGAGGACGCTGGCGCAAAGCCCGCCAACGACGCCGAGCTTGATCCAACGGATCTCGACATGTTCGCTCATGACGGTATGCTCGCCTTTCTGCCCGGACGCCTAACAGTGTTGCGCCTCACCGGCGGCGCCAGCCGTCCGGTGCAGGCGCGTCCGCCCACGTTACCAATCCCACCACCTCCTATCTCCCTGAATTCTGCGAGCAACTTCTCGAGGAGGTCTCCTACCTCTAGGTAGCCCAAGTCGCGTCCAAAACTGCGAAGGCCGAAATAGACCAATCTTAACAACCCCGGCGAGATGCTGAAGCAGGCCATGGTCACACGTGAGCACAGCATCCCCGCCGATTGCCTCGGCCTCTGCCACCACGCGACAGTCCGCTTCTTGGGGGTGGTCCTGAAGAAGCTCATCCACCCGAAAAATGATCTTCGCCGAGTTCTTTAAAGCCTCATCGTCGCCAGGCTCGTTCAGGTAGGCATACGCGAGGTCGGTGTGGCTTCGAAGTAGTCCGACCGCTTTGATCCGCTGGTATTCGGCTTCTATGGTTGGCACGATCCAGGGAATGTCGTCCAGGTGCAAGTACAAGCGCATCAGAGCGATCCGATCGTCGCGGAGGTCTGAAACATCCTCGTCGGGGGCATAGCTGGGGTTCAGCACCTCATTCAGGTACGTCATGGCGTTGGCATCGAGAACCACTTTGTCCGAGACCCTCGGCAATGCACTGCTCCGGCTATTATAATAGTTGACGACAACGTGTTAGGAACCCATCAAAGCTGTTGCCATAGCCCCTGTAGAGCGTTGGCAAATTCCGTATCAGGCGGAAGTGCAACGGTGCCCACGAAAGAGAGCTCGATTGCGGCGCGAGCAGGGAAGTCGGCTTGGTCGAGGAGCCGGAACGTATTTGGCCCCCGTAGAACAGGGAGCCCGCGCTGAGGCCTTGCCGAGCCAGAGTTACACCGTGCCACGTACGGCGGATTGTCCACATTGGCGTGAAGCAGCGAGTGAGTTGGCACGCGCAACGTGAAGGTCTGACCGACTTGCTCAAGACAGCCGCGATGCGCCATGCCCCGCCGGGCAGGTAGACAACCTCAGTCGCCATACGTCGACCGTGCAAAAGATCTTCGCGATGGGTGCCCGACAAGAGGCTGGCAGCCGACCGTAGCTCTCGCGTTCGCTCAATAGCGGCGAAATTCAGTGCATCGGACGAGTGATACAGGAACGGCCGGAGTTGTCCGAGAACGATCGGGTCGATGGGCACGTACGGTTCCTCGGTCGTTTAACGGCTGAATTCAGCCGCCGCCGTAAGCGGTCGGCTGCAACGAGATCCATATAATATTCCATCGGGTTGGTCAAGGGTTGGTATGCGCTCTTTATACCGTGGTGGCCCTCGCCAAGAACGAGGTAAAAGTATGCATGAGCTAACAACCATTTGTTTGCGCCATGCCTCAGAATTTTCTGTTAAAACGCCCAAATAGAACTCGAAGTTTCGACCGCCTTACTTATGCAGGCCATCGACCCGTGCAAGCCGCCTCATGCCAGCAAGTCTTCGCAGTTCTACGTAGTCCCCGGTTACGTCACTTCTGTCCAACCACGCCCGGATCTTCCGATTCGCTGTGACATTGACAGCGAAGAGAGATACGGAAAACTTGTCCTGTTCTCCCTCTTCGGAAATCGTACATTCCCAGGCTCCTTTGTCGTCGACAAAAATCTCGCGCTCCTTCGGCCAGATACGCCCTTTGATCTCGACGGCTAACCAAAGATGGCATCCTGGTCTTATGTCCTCTGCCCAGCCTGAGCAGCGAATTGCGCTGTTTACAAGTTGGCTTTGTTTAGGAATCTGAATCTCTCCCTTAGCAAGCTCGATGACATTTTTGGACGATGTGGCTAAATATTCTGGTACAAAACCAACTTCAGAATTTACTCTATTGTATTCCTCGGCTGCCTTGCGGACGGGAAGTTGCTCGAGTTCGAGTAGGGTTTCGAGTCCAGCAAGCTTTGCATTGCCAGTTTGTGCTGCGGCGAGTCGAGTCGCGATATCTCGCGACTTGTAAAGCTTGGCAGCGATGGTGGACAAAAGGGAAAACAATGCTGCAAGGCCGAAGAGCCACCTCCATGTCAGTGAATCCGGATTCGATTCACCTATAACGTCTAAAAGTGCCTTTCCCCCTATTGCCGGGGTAACAGTGAATACCGTAGCTAGAGCTCCGAAGACGATGTTTACATTTGTCAGCAACCTACCGGTAGGTTGAAGATGCTCTACGAAAACCCGTATGTTATGCCTTCTCCTTCGTATTCTACTTAGAAGGACGACGACCTCGTCTGGCTTAGTATCAATCATAAGTACCTACCTGCTGACCAACTGGTTCTTCCACTTTGCGTCCCCGAGTTCTCGTTATAGTATCGATCCGCAGCTCAATACGCCCACCTTAGAGTCAGCAAACCGGCCACTTCGGATAACTCACCGCGTCGACCGACTTCGGTCGTGGTCAACCTCTGGTCCAACGACTTCCCGAAGGGTACACCAAGGGGAGCATGGCGTCAACAACGAACCCTCTGGTGTTCGGATAGCGTTCCCGTCCGCCAGTGCCGTGGAGTTGGCTGCTTCGACGACCCTGTTGGTCCGAATAAACAGCCGGGCTCTGCCCGTACCGTTCTGGGCTTACACCCGTGCGCGAGGGTTGCGGAGCTCCGGGCAGGAGATGGCGGCTGGATCTTCGCTCGCTCCAGGTCAGAGCACCAGCTACTGGAGGTCGGCGGGGCTCTCGACTCCGAAGCCGCCGCGGTTGAGGACATGGGTGTAGATCATCGTGGACTTGACCGAGCGGTGTCCGAGATGCTCTTGGACGGTGCGGATGTCGTAGCCGTTGACGAGGAGGTGAGTGGGGAAGGAGTGGCGCAGCGTATTGTAAGTTGGCGTGCTTGCTCAGGCCGGCGTTCCGCACAGACGGGGCGGTCGAGCCCGAGCGTTGCCTGGACGCGCCGGCGTCAGCCTCGCACCTCGCTCATCAGCGCCAGGAGGTTCTGGTCCGGATCCCGGAAGAAGGCCATCCACAGCTCGTGGTCGGGCATCTTGGCGACGAGGTGCGGTTCCCTTTCGAAGCGGACGCCGCGCTCCGAGAGCGTGGTGAAGGCGGCTTGGAGGTCCGCGACCTGGTAGTAGAGGACCGAGCTGTGGCCGGCCTGGGCCCTGGCCGGGCCGTCGAGCATCAGGCGCACGCCGCTCAGGTCGAAGAAGGCCAGGCCCGGCGGCGCCTGGAAGAGGAAGCGCATCCCGAGCGTGTCGCGGTAGAAGCGGACCGCCCGCTCGACGTCGGTGACCGGGACGGCGATCTGGCCGATGCGGTCGAGCACGAGGGACCGAGCTCGGGACTCGCTCATGGGGATTCGCGGATACCGCTCAGGCGCCGGCGTCGGTCCCGTCGCCGGCCGTCTCCTCGGCCTCGGGGATCACCGGCACTTCGTACTCCGGCACCTCGAACTCCAGCGTCTCGTGGCAGAAGGTCTTCCACTCGTCGGTGACGTCGGAGAACACCACGTGCTCGTCGTTGAAGACGTCGTCGGTGACGATGTAGCTGTCGTGGAGGTAGAGGATGTCCTCGTCGTCGATCACCAGGCGTTGTTCCTCGACCTCCTTGCCCTCCAGCTCCCGGGTCTCCTTGCGCAGGTTCGAGGTGTCTTCCTTCCAGCCCGGGAAGGCGCGCAGGTCCTTCGCCAGGTACGCCTTGCAGTAGTCGCTCATCTCGGCCATCACTTGCCCTCCTGCTGGGCCTGCTTCTCCATCTCTTCCATCTTCTTGCGCAGCGACAGCGGGCGCATGTCGGTCCATATCTCTTCGATGTAGTCCAGGCACTCCTGCTTGGTGCCGCTCTTGCCGACGTCGTTCCAGCCCAGCGGGTTCTCGCGGTCGGCCGGCCAGATGGAGTACTGCTCCTCGTGGTTGATCACGACCTTGTAGGTCGTGGTGTCCTCTTCTTCGTCCCAGCTCACGTCGTCTCCTTTTCCTCTCGTCACGTGCGTACGGCAGGACGAAGGCCCCGCCCTGCCTTCATTCTAGTGCCCGAACGCCGGAGACCGGGACAGGGCGGCCAGCCGGAGCTTCACCGCTTCGTAGACGATGACCGTCGTGAAGGTGACGGCGAGCCAGACGAAGACCGCTTCGATCGGCAGGTCGGACCAGACGTCGATGTGGACGCCGACCATCCACCTCGGGTCGTAATCCCACCAGCCGAGCGGCAGCGCCAGGGTCGCCTCCCAGAGCAGCGACACCAGCAGGATCTGGAAGAAAACGAAGTTGAAGGCCCGCCAGTTGATGAATTCCCGCACCGTCCGGTAGAGACCGACGGAGGGGACCACGGCGGCGGCGATGAGAAAGCAGGCGTAGGCGGGCCAGCCGGCGGGGTCGCGACCCACGAGCTCGCGGAGCGCGAAGGCGCCGGCGACCAGAACCAGGCCGAGGACGAGTGCCGATGGAGCGAACCTCACGATCCGCTCCACCTGCCCGGCGGCGGCAGTGAAGTCCGGGACGTTGTACTTCGCCAACCACTTCTCGTCCGCCCAGACGTAGGCGAGGAGGACCACCATGAAGCCCGTCAGGTAGAAGACGAACTCCTCGATCGGCACGCCTCCTCCGCGAGCCGGGACGCACCAGGGGAAGGACTCCCACCACGGCTCGGCGGAGCCCGGCATGCACCGGCCGAGGGTGGCGTCGTGGTTCGGGAAGCGGAAGAAGGTGTTGGCGAACAGCAGGTCGAGCCCGAAGCCGATGGGCACGAGGATGCCGAGGGTCCACCGCACGGCCCGTCGCGACAAGGTCCCCCGCGTCTCGCGCCACCACCACCAGCTCAGCACGGCCAGCGGCAGGAGGAAGAGCACCAGGCTGCGGGTGTACCCGAGGGGGCGGTCGGCACCGATCAGCACCCAGCTCACCGAGACCACGAGGCTGCCGACGATGACGAGGAACGTCGCCACGTCCCTAGCCCGCTCCACCATGGGCTTGCCAGGCCTGCCAGGATCGGTCATTTGATCGTCACTGTAACACTCGAGAAGATCGTCCAGACAGCGCCTTTCCGGTCTCGAACAGGGCGGAGGTGGTCCTACAGCCCGAGCAGGCGGGAGACGTCGCCGGGGGGGCTGGCGTGGGCCAGGGCGTGGCCCTGGAAGAAGGCGCAGCGCAGGTCGAGCAGCTCGGCGATCTGCGCCTCGGTCTCGGCGCCCTCGGCGACCACCTCGATGCCCAGCTCGCCGGCCATGCGCAGGATCGACTGCACCATGTTCTTGCGCGAGGGCATGCGGTCGATGTCGAAGACGAAGGAGCGGTCGATCTTGAGCACGTCGACCGGCAGGTGGTCGAGGTAGGAGAGCGACGAGTAGCCGGTGCCGAAGTCGTCCACCGTCACCACCACGCCGGCGTCGCGCAGCTCGACCAGCTTGCCGACCACCGCCGGGCGGTCGAGGATCAGCGTCGCTTCGGTGACCTCGAGGTGGAGGCGCCGCGGCGGCAGGCCGGTGGCCGCCAGCGCCTCGCGCACGACGTCGACGAAGCCGCGGTGGGCGATCTCCTGCGGCGAGAAGTTGACGCTCACCGCGAAGACATGCTCCTCGCCCAGCAGGTCCACCCAGGCGCGCGCCTGCTCGCAGGCCTGGCGCAGCACCCAGCGGCCCATCTGCACCACCAGGCCGGTCTCCTCCGCCAGGTGGAGGAAGGCGTCGGGGCGCAAGAGGCCGCGCCGCGGGTGCTGCCAGCGCACCAGCGCCTCGGCGCCGACGATGCGGCGGTCGGCGGCGGAGAACACCGGCTGGTAGTACACCACCAGCTCGCCTGCCTCGAGCGCCCCGCGCAGGTCGTTGACCAGCTCGAGCTCCTCGAGCGCCAGCAAGCGCATGCTCTCGTCGAACACCAGCGTCTCGCCGCGGCCGCGCCCCTTGGCCTTGTACATCGCGGTGTCGGCCTCGCGCAGCAGGTCGTGGGCGCCGACGTCGCGGCCCGCGGAGAGCGCCACGCCGACGCTGGCGGTGACGAACAGCTCCTTCTCCCCCACCGTCACCGGCGCCTCCAGCGCGCGGTGGATGCGCTGCGCCACCTCGACCGCCGCGGCGGCGCCGGCGATCGACTCGAGCACCACCACGAACTCGTCGCCGCCCAGGCGCGCTAGCGTCTCGCTGCGCCGCACGGTGGTCTGCAGGCGGTCGGCGACGGCGGTCAGCACCTCGTCGCCGAACAGGTGGCCGAGGCCGTCGTTGATCAGCTTGAAGCCGTCGAGGTCGAGGAACAGCACCGCCACGTCGCGGCCGTCCGGCTGCAGGCGGCGCAGCGCCTGATCGAGGCGGTCGAGCAGCAGCAGGCGGTTGGGCAGGCCGGTGAGCGCGTCGCGCACCCGCCGCTCGGTGACGTCGGTCAGCGAGCCGACCATGCGGATGGCGCCGATCACCGGCGCCCGCACCACGGCGCCGCGGGCGAGCATCCAGCGGTAGGAGCCGTCGGCGTGGAGCAGGCGGTGCTCGCGCTCAAAGTGCTCGTCGGTGCCGTCGAGGAAGGCCTGGAGCTCGCGGCGGAAGGCCTCGCGGTCCTCGGGGTGGATGCGGTCGAGCCAGTGGTCGAGGCGGTCGACGCGGTGGCGGCCGAGGCCCACCATCTCCTTCCAGCGCTGCGAGTAGTGGACGGTGCCGTCGACCACGTCCCAGTCCCAGATGCCGTCGTGGGAGCCGGCGATGGCCAGCGAGTAGCGCTCGTGCAGCTCCTCGAGCGCCCGCTCGCGCTCCTTGCGCTGGCTGATGTCGTGGCAGATGGTGACCAGCCCCTGCGGCCGCCCGCCGCCGTCGCGCACCACGTCGGAGAGCAGCTCGACCGGGAAGCGGCTGCCGTCGCTTCGCACGTTGACCGTCTCGCGCGTCCAGCTCGACACCGCGCCCAGCTCCGCCTGGTCGAGGCGGCGGCGGAACTCGGGCGGCGCGAAGGTCGACACCGGCCGGCCCACCAGCTCCTCGGGCTGGAAGCCGTGCATCTCGGCGTCGGCGCGGTTGACGTAGAGGATGCGCTGCTGGGCGTCGGTGAGGGTGAGGCCGACCTGCATGGTGTCCAGGGCCTGCAGGAAGACGTCCAGCCTCTGCCGGAGGCGCTGCAGCTCGTCGTCCCGCGGGTCCGTCACCGTGGACCTCCCCCCGCCATGGAATCGGCGCGCGCCGGACGCGCCTCGGGCGCGGGGGTGGTACCGGCTGCGGCCTTGTGTGGCGCTAGTTTACCCGATCGTGCGCGGGCTGCTTCCGTGGCGCCGTCGGCGAGGATAGGATGCGCCGCGGACCTTCTCACGGGAGCACTGTCATGGCGCGCACGCCCCTGTTCCGCTCGCTCGAGCGGTCGCTGCGGATCGCCCGTCTGTCGCTCGCCACCGGCCGCCCGGCGGCCGAGCTGGTGGACGAGCTGCGGGCGCGGCGGACGAACCCGCAGCCCGCACTCCACCGGCTGTCCCGGCGCGACTTCCTGCGCTCGACCGCGGTCGCCGCCAGCGCCGTCGCCGCCACCGGTTTCGGCGTCACCGGCCTCGGCGTCACCGGCTGCCGGCTGCCGCGCGCGCCGGTGGCGGCGGGCGGCGCCGGCGGCGCGCCGGAGGTGCTGATCGCCGGCGCCGGCATCGCCGGCCTCACCGCCGGCTACCGGCTGCGACAGCAGGGCGTGCCGGTGCGCATCCTCGAAGCGCAGGAGCGCGTGGGCGGCCGCATGTTCAGTCTGCGCGGCCACTTCGCCGGCGGCCAGGTGGCGGAGCTCGGCGGCGAGCTGATCGACACCGGCCACACCCATGTCCGGGCGCTCGCCGAGGAGCTGGAGATCGGCCTCGACGACCTCCACGCCGGCGAGGAGATGGACGAGACGTGGTGGTTCGGCGGCCGGCGGCGCGGCGAGGCCGAGGTGGTAGAGGCCTTCGTGCCCGTGGCGGCGCGCCTCGAGGCCGACCTCGCCACCCTCGCCGAGCCGTGGGCGACCTACGACCAGCCGAACGGCGCCGAGGCGCTCGACCGCGCGACGCTGCGCCAGTGGCTGGCCGACGCGCCGTGCGAGGCGTGGTTCCGCACCCTTCTCGACGTCGCCTACACCGGCGAGTACGGCCTCGAGACCGACCGCCAGTCAGCGCTGAACCTCCACTTCATGATCGACACGGAGCCCGATCCCTTCCGTATCTTCGGCGACAGCGACGAGCGCTTCCACGTCCAGGGCGGCAACGACCGCATCCCGCTCGAGCTGGCGCGCCGCCTGGAGGGCTCGATCGACACCGGCTCGCGGCTGGAGGCGGTGCGGCAGCGCCCGGACGGCGCCTACGAGTGCAGCGTCCGCCGCGGCGGGCGCAGCCATACGGTGGCGGCGCCGCACCTCGTCCTCGCGCTGCCGTTCACGCTGCTGCGCGAGGTCGAGCTCGACGTCGAGCTGCCGGCGGTCAAGCGCCGCGCCATCGCCGAGATCGGCTACGGCACCAACGCCAAGCTGATGGCCGGCTTCGACACCCGGCCGTGGCGCACGGAGCACCAGGCGAACGGCGGCGTGGTCGCCGACCTCGGCTTCCAGAGCACCTGGGAGACCAGCCGCGGGCAGGCGGGCGACGCCGGCATCCTCACCAACTTCACCGGCGGCGAGCACGGCGTCGAGCTGGGGCGCGGCACGGCGGCCGAGCAAGCGGCGGCGCTGGTGGCCGGGCTGGAGACGGTCTTCCCCGGCATCGGCGCCGCCCGCGCCGGCATGGCCGAGGCGCGCTTCCACTGGCCGAGCCACCCCTTCACCCGCGGCTCCTACGCCTGCTACCTGCCGGGCCAGTGGACCGGCATCTGCGGCGCCGAGGGCGAGCGCGTCGGCAACCTCCACTTCATCGGCGAGCACTGCTCGCTGGAGGCCCAGGGCTTCATGGAGGGCGGCTGCGAGACCGGCGAGCGCGCGGCGCGCGAGATCCTCGCCACGCTGCGGCCCGCGGCGGAAGCCGGCGGCCGGGCCGCCTGAGCCCACCCGCCTCCCGAACCCGACGGCCGCCTGCACGTAGGTATCGACAGCATCGACCCGAGCTGGCACGCATGGACCAGACGCCGCCTCGCCGGCGGCAGGAGGGCGACATGAAGAACGCCACCCGCGGCCCACGGCCAAACCGCCTGTGGGAAGGCCTGGGCAAGGACCTGCGGATCGCGCTGCGCGGGCACCTGCGCAAGCCGGGGTTCGCGCTGCTCACCGTGCTCACCCTGGGGCTCGGCATGGGCGCCAACACGGCGGTCTTCAGCGTCGTCGACGGCGTGCTGCTGCGGCCGCTGCCCTACCCCGAGCCGGAGCGCATCGTGCGCGTGCGGGAGGTGGCGCCGGACGGGCACACGATGGACGCCGCGTACGCCAACTTCCTCGACTGGCGGCGCGAGGCCGACGGGTTCGCGGCGCTGGCGGCGTACAGCGCCGGCGTCTCCACCGTGCTCGGCGCCGAGCGGCCGGCGCGGGCGCGCACCGCCTGGGTGTCGGCCGACTTCTTCGCCACCTTCCGCGTCGGCGCGGCGGCCGGCCGCCTGCCCGCCGCCGCCGAGCACCGGCTGGGGGCGCCGCCGGTGGCGGTGGTGAGCCACCGCTTCTGGCGCTCGCACCTCGGCTCCGCGCCGCCGGGCGAGCGCACACTCGACCTCGAGGGCCTCGCCGCACAGGTGGTCGGCGTGCTGCCGCCCGGCTTCGGCTTTCCCGACGACAGCGACGTCTGGGTGCCGCTCGAGCTGTGGGAGATGACGGAGTCGCGCACCGCCCACAACGCCCGCGTCGTCGGCCGTCTCGCCGACGGCGCCACGCTGGCCGCCGCGGCGGCGGAGGTCGACGGCATCACCGCCGCCCTCGGCGCCGCCGAGCCGGGGCCCTACATGGCCGTCGGCGCCCGCCTCGAGACGCTGCTCGATGCCACCGCGGCGCCGGTCGAACGCCCGCTGATGCTGCTGCTCGCCGCCGCCGGACTGGTATTGCTGGTCGCCTGTACGAACCTCGCCAGCACCTTCCTGGCGCGCGGCACCGAGCGCCGCCACGAGCTCACCGTGCGCTCCGCCCTCGGCGCCACGCCCGGACGCCTGCGCGCCCAGCTCTTCGTCGAGAGCCTGGCGCTGGCGGCCTGCGGCGCGGCGGTCGGCGTCGGCGTCGCGGCGCTCATCGTGCGCGCCCTGCCGCGGCTCGCCCCGGCCACCGTGCCCCGCCTCGCCGAGGTGGCCCTCGACGGCCGGGTGCTGGTCTTCACCGGCGCGCTGACGGTGCTCGCCGCGCTCCTCTTCGGCCTCCTGCCGTCGTTCCAGATCGTCTCGGCGCGCGCCGCCGAGACGCTCCGCGGCAGCGCCCGCACGGTCGGCGCCGACCGCCGGCGCCGGCGCACCTGGCGGCTGCTGGTCAGCGTGCAGGTGGCACTGGCGGTGCTTCTGCTGTGCGGCGCCGGGCTGCTGCTGCGCAGCTTCTGGCACCTGCTCGACCAGGGCCTCGGATTCGACACCCGCGGCGTGGTCGCCGCCGAGGTCAGCCTGCCGCCGTCGCGCTACGCCGAGGACGCCGCCGTCGGCGCCTTCTGGGACCGCGCCCTCGCCGAGCTCGCGGCGCTGCCGGGGGTCGAGGCCGCGGGCCTGGTCAACCACCCGCCGCTCGGCCGCTGGGACCCGACCGGCCAGATGGACGTCGAGGGCGGCCCTTCCCCTACCGTCGACGCCGCCTACCGCGTGGCCGGCGGCGGCTACTTCCGCGCCCTCGGCATCCCGGTTCTGGCGGGCCGCACCTTCGACGCGCGCGACGCCGCCGGCGCCGCCGACGTGGTGGTGGTCAACCGCGCCCTCGCCGAGCTCGCCTGGCCGGGGCGCGACCCGCTGGGCCGGCGCATGACCAGCGGCGGCATGGACTCCTACTGGCAGGAGGAGCGCTGGGCGACGGTGATCGGCGTCGTCGGCGACGTGCGCCACCACGGCGCGGCGCGGGCGCCGGGACCGGAGGCCTATTTCGCGCACCGCCAGCGGCCGGCGGCGATCCCGGACGCCACGCTGGTGCTGCGCACGGCGGCGGGAAGCGAGGCGGCGGCCGCCGCCTCCGCGGCCGCCGCGCTGCGCCGCCTCGACCCGGAGGTGCCGGTCGAGACGGCGCGCCTCGACGCGCTGCGTGCCGGCTCGCTGGCCGACCGCCGGTTCGCCCTGCTGCTGCTCGGCGCCTTCGCGTTGCTCGCCCTGGTGCTGGCGGCCACCGGCATCTACGGCGTCGTCGCCTACGCGGTGGCGCGCCGCCGCCGCGAGATGGGCATCCGCATGGCGCTGGGCGCCACCCCTCGCCAGGTGCGCAACCTCGTCGTCGGCCGCTCGATGGCCACCGTGGCCGTCGGCCTGGCGCTCGGCGTCGCCGCCTCGCTGCCGCTCACCCGCGTGCTCTCCGGCCTGCTCTACGAAGTGCGGCCCACCGACCCCGTGACCTTCGCCGGCGTCCTCGTCCTGCTCGGCGGCGCCGGCTGGATGGCGAGCCTCTTGCCCGCCCGCCGCGCCACCGCCACCGATCCCTCCGAGGCGCTGCGCATCGAATGACCTGCATATGGACCGCCGGACCCGCCGCCGGCTCCTGAAGCAGATGTGCGAATCCTTCGCAACACGATAGACTAGGGCCATGAGTGCCTGCCTGGTGGTCGACGACAGCGCGGTGGCGCGGGCCGCGGTCCGCCGGGTGCTGCTGCGCTCCGGGCTCTTCGACGAGGTGATCCTCGCCACCGGCGGCGCCGAGGCGCTGGCGCTGCTGCGCGGCGACCAGCCGCCGCGCGTCGACCTCGTGCTGTGCGACCTGATGATGCCCGAGATCGACGGCTTCGGCCTGTTGGCGCACCTCGTCGAGGACCCCGAGCTGTGCGCCGTGCCTGTGATCGTGCTCACCGGCCAGGCGGCCGTCGACCAGAAGGTGCGGGCGCTGGAGGCCGGCGCCGCGGACTACCTGGTCAAGCCATTCCACGACGCCG
>CAZLBJ010000050.1:0-7536 GCA_964557755.1 uncultured Thermoanaerobaculia bacterium | reverse complement strand
GGAAAGCCGGCGGCGGGTAGCCCGGCGGCAGGCTGCCTGGCGGCGGCGGCACGGCGCCGGCCGGGCGGGGCCGCTCCATGAAGTTCATCAGGATGGCGCCGAGGCCCACCGACCATGCGAGGTACTCGATCACCGCCCCGGCGACGATGAACATGGCGGCGAAGAACCACGCCGGACCGCCGAAGACGTCGATCGCCTCGCCGATCAGCTTCCACACCTCGATGATCGCGACGCCGACCAGCGCCGGCACGTACGGCCCGGACAGCCGCCGTCCGAAGCGCCCTTCGAGCCAGCGGCCGATGCGCAACGCCACGCCGGCGTAGCCGAAGAAGGCGGCGACCACCAGCGCCAGCAGGGCGAAGGGGATCAGCGGCAGCGCCAGGCAGCCGACGACGGTGATCACCAACAGCACGGTGACGATGAGCACCAGCGGCACGATCAGCAGCTGCACCGCGACGCCCACCAGGCCGGCGACCAGCAGGTCGCTGGGGTTGGCGATGCGCCGCTCGACGCGCTCGACGACGCCGCGGCCGACGAGGAGCGCCAGGCACACCAGCAGGCCCAGCAAGACCGCGCCCACCAGGTTCCAGTAGGCGTCGTCGATGCGGCTGCTGCGGAACCAGGGGGCGTCGCGGCGCATCCGGCGCTCGGCCCACTCTTCCCAGTCGACGTCGCGGTCGGCGCCCACCGGCACCGTCACCTCCATCACCTCGCCGCGCACCCGCGAGCCCGGCGCCCGGCGCACCCCGGCGCCGACGGCGGTGATGTTGCCGCCGACCTCGGAGTCGGGGCCGAGCTCGACGCCGCCGAGGACGCTGACGATCTCGCCGCCCACCTCGCCGAGCACCTCGACGCTGCCGCCGATGGCGACCACGTCGCGCCGCACCCGGCCGCGCACCAGCACCGAGCCGCCGATGGCCACCGCCTCGGTCGCCACCTCGTGCTCGTCGATGACGATGTCGCTGCCGATCTTGAACTGCTGGCCCTGGTGGACGAACGCGTCGTCGGGCACCAGCGGCGGCGCCGGCGGCGCGGGCAGGTCGCGCTCGGCCTCCTCGGCGGCCTCCGCGGCCTCGCGCGCCGCCTCCTCGGCGGCGGCCGCCGCCGCCTCGGCCGCGTCGACGCCGAGCAACGCGCGCGCCTCGTCCTCGTCCAGCGCGGCGAGGGCGAGCAGCGGCTCGGCCTGGTCGCCGAACCAGGAGCGCAGAATGGTCGGGCTCACCGGCTCGCCGTTGACCGCCACCTCGCCGCCGGCGACCTCGACGGAGCGCACGCCGGCGACCTCCTCGCGCGGCACCAGCAGCACGCCCTCGCGCGCCGGCAGCGCCCGGTAGTTCTCGCTGATCGCCGCCGCCAGCTCGGTATTGGCCGCCGCTTCAGGCGCTTCAGGCACCGCCTCGGCGGCCTCCGCGGGCGGCGGCGGCGCCTCCGCCTCCTGCGCCCGCGCCACCGCCGGCAGCAGCAGCAGCAGGGTAAGCGCGCCGCCGGCGAGGACGGTGCGGCGCCCGCGCGGCCGCTCCCCGGCCTCGATGTCAGTCACGTTCCACATGGGACAAGCCCCTTTCCGTTCCGATCAGGTCCCGCAACAGCTTGAAGGCGAGGACGGCCAGCAGCAGCCCGGCGCCGAGGGCGACCATCACCGGCGGACTGCCGGCGACCGTGGCCGCCGCTCCGGAGAGCCGGGTCAGACCCTGGAGCACCTCGAGGGACGTCTCCGCCCAGTCGATCACGCCGCTGACGACGCCGAACAGCATCTCGGCGGCGGAGGAGATGACGCGCGCCGGCCGCAGCTCGGCCAGCGCCGGTCCCGCGGCGTCGCGGAACAGCGCCTGGACGAGCGCGGCGGCGAGGCCGGTGACCAGCAGCAGCGAGGCGGCGATGCGCTCGACCAGCCGCCGCGGCAGGCCGAAGACCGGCCCGCGCCGCAGTGCGCGACGCCCGGCCGCGGCGGCGCCGGCGGCGTGCGCCAGGCGCCGCGACAGCAGCGGCGAGGGGGCCGGCGCCGGCAGCGCGGCGAACAGCGCCGACAGCGCCTCCTCCGCCGCCGCCTCGCGGCCCTCGGCCTCGGCCTCGAGCCAGCGCTCCAGCGCGTCGATGTCGTCTACTCGGTGGTGATGCATGCTACGTCACTCCTCAGGCCGCCCTACGAGGGCCGGCAGGCCATTGTTTCGTGCCGCGTTTCCTGCCCCGGGAGCGCTCACGCGGGGATCCCCTCCGGGCCCCAGCCGCGCCGCCTCAGGGCCTCCGTCAGCTCCTTGCGGGCGCGGTGGAGGTTGGTCTTGACGGTGCCCAGCGGCAGCCCCGAGACGTCGGCGATCTCCTGGTAGGCGAGCCCCTCGGCGTAGCGCAGCAGCACGATCTCCCGGTACTCGGGGCGCAGCTCGCCGACCGCTTCCTCGAGCGCCGCCGCCAGCTCGCCGCGGCCGGCCCCGAGGTCGGTGCCGCGGCCGGCGGGGTCGGCGAGGACGCGCGCCAGCCCGCCGCCGCCCTCCTCGTCGTCGCCGGCGCCCTCCAGCGGCACGGTGTCGAGCTCGCGGCGGCGCAGGTGGTCGATCGTCGCGTTGTGGGCGATCTTGAACAGCCAGCTCGACAGCTTGCGCTGCGGATCGTAGCCGTCCAGGCTGCGGAAGGCCTTGACGAAGGTCTCCTGGGTGAGGTCCTCGGCAACGGTGCGGTCGCACACCATGCGCACGACGAGCGCGAACACCGGCCGCTCGAAGCGGCGCACCAGCTCGTGGAAGGCGTCCTGCGACCCCCGGAGGGCCTCCGCCACCACCTCGACGTCGCTGTGCTCGCGGATCTCGTGCTCCCCCATCGGGCCGCTGCCGCCGGGCCCGTCCCGTGTGCTCCGGATGCGCCGATTGTAGCCGTGCGGCGAGCTATACTTCGCCTCGCAACCTGCCCGTCACCGACGGCAACGACTTCGGAGGTACCGATCCCATGTCCATCCTGCGCCCGCGCCGCCTCGTCCTCGTCCTGCTGCTCGCCCTCGCCGCCGCGCTGCCGTCGGCGGCGGCCGAGCTCGCTGGCGTCTCGATGCCGAACACCGCCACCGTGGCCGGCCAGACGCTGCAGCTCAACGGCATGGGGCTGCGCAAGAAGCTGTTCATCAAGGTCTACGTCGCCGGCCTCTACCTGCCGAAGAAGAGCGGCGACGCCAACGCCATCCTCGCCGCCGACCAGCCGCGGCAGCTCGTCATGCACTTCCTCTACGGCGTCGACCAGGGGAAGATCTGCGACGCGTGGAAGGAGGGGCTGGAGAACAACCGCCCGAACGCCGGCGACCTGGTGACCGCCCAGTTCGTCGACCTCTGCAACATGATGGAGGACTTCGAGGACGGCGACCGCATGGTCTTCACCTACGACCCGGACACCGGCACGACGGTGAACGTCAAGGGCGAGAACAAGGGCACCCTCGCCGGCAAGCCCTTCGCGGACGCGATCTTCTCCACCTGGATCGGCCCCGAGCCGCCGAGCGGCGACTTCAAGGAAGGCCTGCTGGGAGAGTGACGGGCAAAAAAAGAGAGGAGCGGTGCGCGCTCCTCGTCGGGAGGGATGAGAGGAGGGTTTCCACCCTCTTCACGGCGCATGTTACTCCGAAAATAGCTACTCGTCAATAACGTGCCGCCGATTTCTCCGAGATTCCTCCCGATCGCCCTGTCCGCAGGCCTTTTGGCGATCCTCCCGGCGCTCGCGGCGGTGCCTGCGGGCGCCCAGCCGTCGACGCTGACCGGCCGCGGGCCCGAGGTCACCGCCAGCTACGACGTCGAGGTCGAGCTCGACGCCGGCGAGCACACGCTGGACGGCCGCGAGACCATCCGCTGGACCAACCGCTCGCGGGTGCCGGTGGACGACCTCTGCTTCCACCTCTACCTCAACGGCTTCCGCAACAGCGCCTCGTCGTGGCTGCGCGGCGCCCGCGAGCAGGTGGCGACGCTGGCGCCGGACGGCTGGGGCTGGACCGACCTCGTGCGCCTCGAGGCGGACGGCGTCGACGTCCTCGACGGCCTCGCCTTCGAGGCGCCGGACGACGGCAACACCGAGGACCGCACCGTCGCCCGCGTGCCGCTGCCGCGGCCGGTGGCACCGGGGGAGACGATCGAGGTGCGCGCCGGCTGGGTGGCGCAGCTGCCGCGGGTGGTGGCGCGCACCGGCTACCGCCGCGACTTCCACCTCGTCGCCCAGTGGTTCCCCAAGCTGGCGGTGCTCGAGGACGACGGCACCTGGAACTGCCACCAGTTCCACCGCTCGAGCGAGTTCTTCGCCGACTACGGCGACTACGACGTCACCCTCAGCGTGCCCGAGGGGTACGTGGTCGGCGCCACCGGGCGGCGGGTGTCGCAGCACGAGAGCGGCGGCACCGCCACCTACCGCTACGTGCAGCAGGGGGTGCACGACTTCGCGTGGACCGCCTGGCCCGGCTTCGTCGAGCGCACCGGCACCTTCCGCCACTCCGGGCTGCCGGAGGTCGAGGTGCGCCTGCTGCTGCGCCGCGAGACGGCGCGCTTCGCGGCGCGCTACCGGGCGGCGCTCGAGCACTCGCTGCGCCTGTTCGGCACCTGGTACGGCCCGTACCCCTACGCCACCCTCACCATGGTCGACCCGCCGTGGGGCGCCGGCGAGGCCGGCGGCATGGAGTACCCGACCTTCATCACCACCGGCACCCGCGTGCTGTCGCCGCTCGGCACGCAGGACCCCGAGGGGGTGACGGTGCACGAGTTCGGGCACCAGTTCTTCTACGGCCTGCTGGCCAGCGACGAGATGCAGGAGCCGTGGCTCGACGAGGGGATCAACACCTACGCCTCGGCGCGCGTGATGCAGAGAGCATACGGGCCGGAGGCGTGGGCCTTCCGCGCCTGGGGGGTGCCCCTGGTCTTCCCCGGCATCCCGCGCCAGCACCCGCTCGACACCTCGGCGCGCTACTTCCGCCGCCCGGACACCGACCCGGTGGTGCGCACCACCTGGGGCTACCTCGACCACGGCTCGTTCCGCTTCATGACCTACAGCAAGACGGCGCTGGCGCTCGCCCAGCTCGAGCGCATCGTCGGGCGCGAGGCGATGGAGCGCGCCATGCGCCGCTACGCCACGGAGTGGCGCTTCCGCCACCCGCGGACCGGCGACTTCGTGAGCTCGCTGTCGCGCTCGCTCGACCGCGACCTGGCGCCCTACTTCGCGCGCACCCTGGGCAGCGCCGAGGTGCTCGACTACGCCGTCGACTCGGTGGCGACGAAGCGGCGGCGCGGGCCCGTGGGCGTCTTCGGCGACGGCGAGGGCCGCGACGTGGTGCGCGACGGCGGGAAGCTCGAGGGCTGGGAGTCGACGGTGGTGGTACGGCGCCTCGGCGGCGTGCGCCTGCCGGTGGTCACCGAGCTGGTCTTCGCCGACGGCCAGCGGGCGCGGGTGCGCTGGGACGGCGAGGAGCGCTGGGTGCGCTTCCGCGTCACCGGCCCCGAGCTCGCCTGGGCCGAGGTCGACCCCGAGCGCGTGCTGCTGCTCGACGTCGACCGCCTGAACAACTCGCTACGGGTCGAGCCGGACCGCGCCGCCTCGCGGCGCTGGGGGCAGCGGCTCCGCTTCTGGGTGCAGAACGTCCTGGAGACCTTCGCCCTCCTCGCCTGAGGAGCGCCCGCCGACCCATGCGCGCGCGCACCCTCCTCGGCCGGCTGCCGGCGATCCTGTGGCGCGCCGTGGCGGTGCCGGCGACGCTGCCCGGCGTGGTGGCGCTCTTCCTGCTCGTGAACCTCGGGCTGGCGCTGGTGGTGGCGGCGCCGGCGCGCTCGCTGCTGTCGGCGGAGCTCGACGACAACCTCTACGGCGAGGCGATGGAGACCGGCGCCTCGTGGCGCTGGTTCGACACCGTCGAGCGCCGCCAGCCGCGGGCGCTGGGCGACGCCTCGCCGTGGACGGCGCTGTTCTCGGACGAGGGGATCGGCCTCGCCGACCTGCGCGCCGTCTCCGGGCCGCCGGCGGCGCTGCTGCTCGCCGGGCTGCTCCTCTTCCTGCTCCACGCGCCGCTCCACGTCGGCTACCTGGCGGCGCGGCGGCGCGGCGCGGACGGGCCGCGGGCGGTGCTCGCCGAGGCCATGGCGCACGGCCTGCCGGCGCTGGCGCTGGCGCTGCTCGCGGCGCTCGCCTACGCCGCGGTCTACGCCGCCGTCTACGTCGCGCCCGCGGCGCCGCTCGCCCGCTTCGCGGCCTTCCTGCAGGGCGAGACCTGGCACCTGGCGCAGGTCTGGCTGCGCCTGGCGCTCACCGCCCTCCTGCTGTTCGTGGTGAAGGTGGTCTTCGACCTCGCCAAGCTGGGGCTGGTCGAGCGCGGCGTCTCGTGGGGGCGGTTGGAGGGGGCGGCCCGCGGCGGCTGGCGGCGCCGGCGGCTGCCGGCGGCGCTGGCCCTGGCCGGACGCGAGGCGTGGCGCCGCGGCTGGGCCTACGCCGGCGTCGAGCTGGCGCTCGGGCTGGCGCTCGTGGCGGTGGCGGCGCTGTGGTGGATCGCCTCGGGGCCGCTGGTGCCGCAGACCTGGCTCGGCATCGTCATCCTCTTCGTGCTGCACCAGCTCGTGCTCGCCGTGCGCATCGTCCTGCGCCTCGCCCACCTGGAGGCGGCGCTGGGCATCTTCGGCGCCGTCCACGCGCCGCCCGCCGCCCCGGCCCCGGCCGCTACCCCACCGCCAGCGCCACCGCCAGGATGACCAGCCCCAGCACCACGCGGTAGACGACGAACGGGGTCATCGTCTGGCGCTCGAGCCAGGCGAGCAGAGCGCCGATCACCAGGTAGGCGGCGACGGCGGAGACCACCAGCCCCACCGCCATCGCCGCCAGGTCCCCCGCCGGCACCTCGCCGAGCGCCACCTGCAGCACGTCGTAGCCGGTGGCCAGGACGCCCACCGGGATGGCGAGCAGGAACGAGAAGCGCGCCGCCGCCGGACGCCGGTAGCCGAGGGCGAGGGCGGCGGTCATGGTGACGCCGGAGCGCGACGTCCCCGGCACCAGGGCGAGCGCCTGCGCCAGGCCGACGAGGACGGCGTCGGCGAGAGTGAGGGTGGCGAGGCCGCGGCGGCGCCGCCCCAGCCGGTCGGCAGCCCACAGCAGCAGCCCGAAGCCGATCGAGGTGGCGGCGATGAGCAGCGGGTCGCGGGCCGCGCCGGCGACCCAGTCGGCGAGCAGGAGGCCGGCCACCGCCACCGGCACGGTGCCCAGCACCAGCGCCCACAAGAGGCGCCGCGGCGGCATCCCCTCGACCTCGCCGTGCTCCGCCGGCCGCAGCAGGCCGCGCACGAGGTCCGCGAGGTCGCGGCGGAAGTAGACGACGACGGCGAGCAGCGTGCCGGTGTTGGTGGCGACGTCGAAGGCCAGCCCCTGGTCGGGCCAGCCGAACAGATACGGCACCAGGATCAGGTGCGCCGACGACGAGATGGGCAGGAACTCGGTGATCCCCTGGACCAGGGCGAGGAGGGCGGCACGCAGGATCGGCATGGGTGGTGGGATTGTAGTCGCTGCGTCCCGCTGCTACCCTGCCGCGACACTGACGGAGATACC
>CAZLBJ010000049.1:0-4257 GCA_964557755.1 uncultured Thermoanaerobaculia bacterium | reverse complement strand
GTGCCGGCGACGATCGCCTGGTCGATCAGGACGTCGAGCGCCTCGCGCGCCTTCGCCGAAGCGGCGCGCTGCTGCTCGCCGAGCTCGCGCTGCTGGTCGCCCAGCTCGCGCTGGCGCTCGCCGAGCTCCCGCTGCATCTCGCCCAGGGCGCGCTGGCGCTCGCCGAGCTCGCGTTGCCGGTCGCCCAGCTCCTGCATCTCCGCGTTCAGCTCCCGCTCGCGGCGCTCGAGGTCGGCGAGGGCGGAGGCGTTGGGCTCATCCTCCAGCTCGAGCGTCATGCGCTTGGCGGCGACGGTGGCGATCTCGGCCGCCAGGCGGGCCTGCCGCACGCCGAGCTTGCCCTGCTGCCCGCCCAGCCCGCCCTGCTCGCCGCCGAGGTCGCCCTGCCGGCCGCCCAGCTCACCCTGGCGGCCGCCGAGCTCCCCCTGCCGTCGGCCGAGCTCCGTCACCGGCGCGTAGATCTCCTCGACGCGGGCCAGGGTGGCGGCGTCGCGCACCACGTACTCGCGGCCGTCGCGCACGAACCACAGCAGCGGCTCGTCGCCGCGGCGCAGGGCGCGCACGCGGCCGCTCTGGTCGCCGTGCCAGCCGACGCTGCCGTCGCCGCTGACGTAGAACATCGGCTCGCCGTCGTCGTCGCTCCACACGTAGGAGTGGGTGGAGCCCTTCTTGCCCGCCTTGTCCTTGGCGGCCTCGTCCTTGGCAGCCTCGTCCCGGCGGGCGGCCGGCTCCTGGGCGTCGAGCGCCGCCACCTGGAAGGCGGGTTCCGGCGCGGCGGCGGGGCTGGCCGCCGGCGGCGGGGCGTCGAGGCCGGCGGCGCGCTCGGCGTCGGGCGCCGCCACCAGGCGCACCGGCGCCAGGGCGGCGAGCACCGGCAGGGCGGCCAGCAGGGCGAGGGCGGGGCGCAGGCGCCCGCGGGTCTTGGTCGTCGTCTCCAGCATGATCAGTCTCCGTTTCAGGTGTCGGTGTCGACCGAGGGTGGCGGCCAGCGGGCCGCCGGCGAGGGTGCGCGAGCCGCCGAGCGCCACGCCCCAGTCGAGCAGCATGCGTCCGTAGTCGCGCGGCGCGGCGTCGAGCACCCGCAGCACCTCGGCGTCGCAGGCCGCCTCCCGGGCGAGCACGTACTCGCGCACGGCGTGGGCGGCCAGCGGGTGGAAGAAGAACAGGCCGCGCGCCAGCGCCGGCACCCAGCCGAGCACGAGGTCGCGGCGGCGCAGGTGGGCCAGCTCGTGGGCGAGGATCAGCTCGAGGTCGCGCCGGCGGCCAGGCGCCAGGGCGCGCCGCGGCACCAGCAGCCGCGGGCGCAGGGTGCCGGCGAGCTGCGGCGAGGCGTCGCCGTCGATCACCCGCAGCGGCGGCGCCGCGACGCCGAAGCGCGCGGCGGTGGCGGCGAGGAGGGCGAGCACGGCCGGGTCGGAGACCGGCGCCGCGGCGCGCAGCCGCCGGGCGAGGCGGGCGCGGTGGACCAGGGCCGCGGCGGTCATCAGGAGAAGACCGAACAGCCACAGACCGGCCAGGGGGAGCAGCGCGGGGCGGAGCCAGGTGCCGAGCGCCGCGGCGATCGGCGCGAATAGGCCGGGCGGCGAGGAGGCTGGGGCCGCCGCCGCGGGCCGGTCCGTGGCGGTGGACGTGTCGGCGAACGGCGAACGGGTGGAAGCGCTCGGTGAGAACGCCGCCTCCACCGTCCTCCCTTCGCTGAAGAAGTTCGCCTCGTTCAGCGACGCGGGATCAGCTTGCGAACCCGCAAGCCCGGGCACCGACGCCGCCGAGCCGGGCAGCAGCGCCAGCTCGAGGCCACGGCCGCCGGCCAGCACCAGGGCCAGCCCGACGACCAGCTTCAGGCAGGCCGCCCACCACAGGCCGCAGCGCAGGCGCGGCGGGATCGCCGGCACGGCGCGCACCAGGAGGGCCACCAGGGCGATCACCGCCGCGCCCTCGATGGAGGCGCGCAGCAGGCCGCCGAGCAGGACCTCCGCCGCCAGCGGTCCGGACGCGGCCATCAGTTCACCTCCTCGCCGCCGCCGCCGCCGCCGTCGCCGCCGCTCTCGTCACGCCGGTCGCGCAACCGCGCCACCAGCGCCTCGAGCTCGGCGAGCTCCTCGTCGCTGACCTCCTCGCTCTCCGCCAGGTAAGCGGTGAACGGCGACAGCGAGCCGCCGAGCGTGCGCTCGACGAAGCCGCCGACGACGTCGCGCATCACCTCGCCCGGCGTGGCGGGGGAGGTGTAGCGGAAAATGCTCTCGACGCGGCGGCGCGCCAGCAGGCCCTTGCGGCGCAGCCGCTCCATCATGGTCAGCACCGTCGAGCGGGCGAGGCCGTGGGCGGCGCCGTAGCCGTCGGCCGCCTCGCCCACCGTCGCGCCGCCGCGCTCGGCGATCCAGCGCAGCAGCGCCAGCTCGCGGTCGCCGATCGTCGCCTTCTCCGTCTCCGCCATGGTGGTCTCCAAGGTCGTGTTCGCGTGACGACATCTGTCGTCCACGGACTGTACGCCATGGCTACAGGTGTAGTCAAGCCAGGCGCGCCGCTACGCCGTCTACTACGTGGAGCCGGGGGGAAGGTTGGGGCTCAGGCGGCCTCAGCCGGCGCGCGCCGCCGCCTCGCGCGCCAGGTCGGCCTCGACCAGGCGGCGGACGGCGGGCGGCAGCTCGCCGCGGCCGAGGGCGACGCAGGTGTCGCGCGTCAGGTCGAGGGTGCTGAACAGCGACCGGCAGCGCTCGCATAGCTCGCCGCCGGCCACCGGCAGCGTCTCGCCGCGGTCCATCGCCCCCTGCTTGGCGCGCAGCAGGTCGAGGCAGACGCGGCGCTCGTGGCTGGGCTCGGCGGCGGGGCGCTCCGGCAGCCCCTCCGCCAGCACCTGGCGCAGCGCCAGCCGGGCGCGGTGGACGCGCGTCTTCACCGTCGCCTGCTTGACGCCGAGGGCGCGGGAGATCTCCTCCAGCGACAGCTCGGCGATGTCCTTGAGCACCAGCGGGATGCGGAAGTGCGGTGGCAGCGCGGCGAGGCCCTGCTGCACGCGCTCGCGCGCCTCGCGGCGGAGCTGCTCGGCCTCCGGGCCGCCGCCGTTGCCGGCGGTCAGCGCCGAGGTGTCCGGCACGCCGCGGTCGCGCGACGGCAGCATCTCCTCCACCGAGCCGACGTGGTCCGGCTCGCCGGCGCGCTTGCGGTGCATGCGCTGGCAGGCGTGGGCGGCGATGGTGTAGAGCCAGGTAGACGGCCGCGCCCGCCCCGCGAAGCCCTCCCACGAGCGGAAGGCGTTGAGGAAAGTCTCCTGCACCAGGTCCTGGGCGTCGGCCTCGTCGCCGCACAGGCGCAGGCCGAGGGCGTGGATGCGGCCGCCGTGCTCCTCGAGGAGGCGCGAGACGGCGGCGGCGGCGCCGGCGGAGGTGGCGAGCTCGGTGGCCATCACGCCGCAAGCATACCCGGCGCCGCGGTACTGCTCTTGCACGCTCCGCCCTGCCCAAAAGAAAACGGGCCGCCCCGATTGCTCGGAGCGGCCCGCTCTCTGTTCTGCGTTGGAAGCTGGTTCAGATCTTGACCACGTTCTGCGCCGCAGGGCCCTTCTGGCCCTGGACGACGTCGAACTGGACGCGGTCGTTGTCGGTCAGGCTGCGATAGCCGTCACCCTGGATCGCCGTGTGGTGCACGAAGCAATCCTTCGAACCGTCGTCGGGGGTGATGAAGCCGAAGCCCTTCTCGTTGTTGAACCACTTCACGGTACCGGTAGCGCTCATGTTCCCGTTCCTCTAGGTTTCGCAGATCTTCGTTAGGAAACGGGAATACCGCTGCCGTACCTGCCGAATCGCTGCTTGTGTTCGCTGGCAGCCCCGAGCACTCGCCCAGGCACACACTGCCGACCACATGATAACAGAAACGGCGGCGGGTGGATTCCCGGCCGCCGATTCCGCCTCTCCGCCTACTCGCCGCCGGCCGCCGCGGCGGCGGCGCCCGCCTCGCCGGGCACCGGGAAGCCGCGGTCGCGCATCAGCGCGGCGATGCCGGCGTCGCGGCCGCGGAAGGCGCGGTAGGCGTCCGCCGGGTCGACCGCGTTGCGCGGCGCGAACAGGTGCTCGACCAGCTCGCCGGCCAGCGCCTCGTCGTAGAAGCCGCCGGGGGCGCCGGCGAAGGCCTCCGCCGCGTCGGCGGTGAGGACGTCGGCCCACAGGTAGCCGTAGTAGCCGGCCGAGTAGCCCTCGCCGGAGAAGATGTGGCCGAACTGCGGCGAGCGGTGGCGCATGACGATCTCGTCCGGCAGGCCGA
>CAZLBJ010000048.1:0-3150 GCA_964557755.1 uncultured Thermoanaerobaculia bacterium | reverse complement strand
CAGCGGCAGCTCGCGCACGACCTCGCCGCCCGCCGCCGGGCTGGCGCCCGGGGCCGCAGCTGAGAGCCTCCCGCCACGCCCCTCGCCTTGCATCGGGGCCCCGGGCTCGCCGCCCGCAGCCCGATCCGCCATTCGCTCCTCGCTTTTCCCTTCGTCGATCTTCTCTTCGCCGTCGACGAGCTCAGTGTCGGCGAGCTCGGAGAAGGCCACCAGGGCGACCTGCCAGCGCTGCGCCAGGGCCTCGACGCCGGCGTTCGCCTGCCGCCGGCCGTGGCGGATGCCGCCGGCGAGGCGCTCGCCGGCGATCCAGGCGTGGACCTCGAGGGCGTGGGGGCGGCGATTGGCGGCGGCGCGCAGCGGCCGCGGCGGCTCGCCGTCCGGTGCGAAGAGGTCGGCGGCGCCGGCCGCGGCGTCGAGCCGCCCGAGGTAGTTGAAGCTCACCGGGCGCGGCGGCAGGGACCACGCTTCGCCGGCCGGCGCCGTCCACCGCACCAGGCTCCACGGCAGCCGGTCCAGAGCCGGGCGCACCGCCTGCCGCACCGCCGCGAGTGCCGCCGCAAGGTCGCCGGGCGGGACGTGCCGCAGGTCGAGGCGCAGCGGCTCGAAGGCGGTGAGCCAGCCGACGGTGCGCGACAGGTCGACGCCCGCCAGGGGCAGATCGCGGCCGTGCCGCTCGAGGTCCACGGCCAGCGCCCGTTCGCCGCTCCACGGCGCCACCGCCTCCACCAGGGCGGCGAGCAGGACCTCGTCCAGCCGGGCGCCGAGGCGGCGCGCGGCCGCGGCGAGCGCGCTCGTCTGCGCCGCGTCGAGCGCCACGGCGACGGTCTCGGCGTCCGCCTCCAGGTCCACCCCCGGAGCCGCGTCGGGATGCCGCTCGGGCAGCCGCGTCCCCACCTCGCTCCACGCCGCCGCTTCCCCACGGCGGGCGGCACGCTCCGCCGCCGCCTCGGGGGACGCGGCCCAGGCGTCGAGGTAGCGCGCCCAGGCCGCCAGGCCGGTCGGCGGCGGCGGCAGGGCGGGCCGCTCGCCGGCGGCGAGCTGGCGGCAGGCGCGCTGGAGGTCCTCCAGCAGCACGCGCCACGACACCGCGTCGACCGCCAGGTGGTGGACGGTGAGCAGCAGGCGGTCGCCGTCCGGGAGGCGGAAGACGACCGGCGCCAGCGGCGAGCGTGCGAGGTCGAGCGTCCCCTGGTGGGCGCCGGCCGCACGCCGCGCCGCGGCCTCCGCCGCCGGACCGGCGAGCCAACCGAGGTCGACCACGGGCATCCGCGGCGCAGATTCGACGGGAGGCACGGACTCCAGGCTCGCCGCACCGCCCGCGGCCTCCCGCGACCCCACCTCGTCGAGACGAAGCCGCATGCGCAACGCCTCGTGCCGCCTGGCCACCGCGGCCAGCGCCGCCGCCAGCCGCGCCGGCGGCTGCGGCTCGACGAGGCGCAGCAGCACCGACATGTTCCAGTGCTCCGGCCGCGCCAGACCGAGGTCGAGGAACCAGCGTTGCACCGGCAGCAGCGGCAGCGGCCCACTCTCCGCCGGGGCCTCCTCCGCCGCCGGCGCATCGAGACCGCCGGGCGCCGCACTCTCGGCGGACGCCGCCAGCGCCGCCAGCGTCGGGTTGCCGAACACCTGCTGCGGGGTGAGCTGGATGCCCGCCTCGGCGGCGCGCGAGATCATCTGGATGGAGGCGATGGAGTCGCCGCCGAGGGCGAAGAAGTCGTCGTCGGGTCCCACCTGCTCGACGCCCAGCAGGTCGCTCCAGACCGCCGCCAGCGTCCGCTCCATGGCGGTCCGCGGAGCGCCGCCGGCGCTCTCCCGCCAGGACGGCACCGGCAGCGCGGCGCGATCGAGCTTGCCGGAGGCCAGCCGCGGCAGGCGCTCGAGGACCTGGAAGACGGAGGGCACCATCGCCTCGGTCAGGCGGCGGGCGAGGGCGGCGCGCAGCTCCCCGGCGGCGGGCGCGGCGGCGTCCGACGGCACGACGTAGCCGACCAGCCGCTCGCGCCCGGCCGGGTCGCGGCGTAGGGCCGCGGCGGCCGCGGCGACGCCCGGCTGCTCCGCCAACGCCGCCTCCACCTCGCCCAGCTCGATGCGCTGGCCGCGGATCTTGACCTGGGCGTCCAGCCGGCCCAGGTACTCGAGGTCGCCGTCCGGCCGCCGCCGCGCCAGGTCGCCGGTGCGGTACAGGCGCTCGCCCGGCCGGTCGGCGGCGAAGGGATGGGGCACGAAGGCGCGGGCGGTGGCCGCCGGGCGGCGGTGGTAGCCGCGGGCCAGCCCGGCGCCGCCGAGCAGCAGCTCCCCCGGCACGCCGAGCGGCGCCGGGTGCCCCTCGCCGTCCACCACCAGCGCCTCGACGCCGTCCAGTGCGCGGCCGATCGGCAGCGCCGGCCGCGCCGTCCACGCCGCGGCCTCCCGCAACGGCCACTGGCTGGCGACCACCGCCGCCTCGGTGGGGCCGTAGCTGTTGAGCAGGCGCCGCCCACGGCCCCAGCGCTCCGCCAGCGCCGGCGGCAGCACCTCGCCGCCCGAGACGAGGAGCCGCAGGTCGGGCAGGTCGTCCGGCGCCGAGGCCGGCAGGCTGGCGAGGATGGACGGCACGGCGACCAGCACCGTCACGCGCCGCCGCGCCAGCGCCGCCACCAGCGCCGGGCCGCCGAGCACGGTATCGCGATCGAAGGTCTCGAGCCGGGCGCCGGAGGCCAGCGCCGGCAGCATCTCGAGCAGCGAGGCGTCGAAGCCGACAGCGAGGATCTGCGCCATGCGGTCGCCGGAGCCCAGCCCGTAGTCGCGGCGGACGACCGCCACCAGGTTGGCGAGCGCGCCGTGCGGCACGACCACCCCCTTCGGCCGGCCGCTGGAGCCGGAGGTGTAGACGAGGGCGGCGGCGCGCCGCGGGTCGGCCGGCGGCGGCGGCGCGCCCGCCGTCGGCGCGCCGGCTGCCGGCACCTCCAGCACCCTTACCTCCGGCGGCAGCTCGACCGGCGCCGATCCCGGCTCCGCCACCAGCACGGCGATGGTGGCGCCGGCGTCGCGCAGCAGCAGGGCGAGGCGGTCCGCCGGCTGGTCGGCGTCGAGCGGCAGGTAGACGCCGCCGGCGGCGAGGACGCCGTAGAGCGCCGCGAGCCGCCGCGGCGAGCGCCCGCCGGGCACCGC
>CAZLBJ010000047.1:0-7906 GCA_964557755.1 uncultured Thermoanaerobaculia bacterium | reverse complement strand
TACCACGCCGGCGAGGTGGGCGTGCGGCGTGCGACGCAGATCTTCGTCGTCTCCGTGGGCTCCGCCCTGCTGCTCATGCTGCTGGTCGGCGCCGCCTCCTCGGAAGGCACCAACTTCGGGCTGCTCAGCCGGCGGCAGATGGCTTTCGCCTTCCCGGTGCAGCTGCTGGTCCTGTGGTTCCCCCTGCTCGCCACCGTCGCCGCCCTCTCGTGGTCGGTCGGCGAGGCCGTGTGCCGCGAGCGCTGGAGCGGCAAGCTGGCCGCCTTCGACGCCCTCTTCCAGCGCGCCTGGAGCAACGCCACCTTCGCCCGCGCCAGCCTGCGCGGCGTGATGGGCGGCTTCGCACTGGCCGGCGGCCTGCACCTGGCGCTGTGGCTGCTGCCGAGGGACTTCGCGGCGCCGCGCGCCAGCGTCCTGTTCGGGCCGTGGTGGGAGAGCGCCGTGTGGTCCGGCGTCACCCTGCTCGCCTTCACCCTCTGCTACACGCTGTACACGGAGCTCTTCGCCCGCCTGTTCCTGCTCTCGGTGCTCGCCCGCCGGCTGGGGCGGTGGCTCGCCGGTGCCGTGGTGGCGGCGCTGTCGGCGGTCGCCTTCTGGCCGCCGGTGGGGAGCTCGACGGTGCCTGCGAACCTGCTGCTCGGCCTGCTGGCGGCGGCGGCGCTGGTGGCCCTCTTCCTGCGCTACGGCCTGCTCACCACGCTGCTCGCTTCGCTGACCGCGTCGGTGGCCGGCTCGGCGGTGCCGTTCCTGCTCGCCGACGACCGCTTCCTGCAGCTCCAGGGCGCGCTGCCGCTGCTGGTGGTCGCCGTGCCGATGCTGGTCAGCCTGCGCCACCTGGGCTCCGGCCGCGAGTTCCTCTATCGCTACGAGGACGTGCCGCCGCACGTGCGCCGCATCGCCGAGCGCGAGCGCCAGCGCGTCGAGCTGGAGACGGCGCGCAACATCCAGTCGTCGATCCTGCCCGAGCTGCCCGACCAGCTCCACGGCGTGCTGCTGTCGCACGCCTACCGGCCGGCCAGCGAGGTGGGCGGCGACTTCTACGACGTCCTGGCGCTCGAGGACGGCCGCCTGGCGGTGGCGGTGGGCGACGTCGCCGGCCACGGCGTCTCCTCCGGCCTGGTGATGTCGATGGCGAAGTCGGCGCTGGCGGTGCAGGTGACCTTCAACCCGGACGTGCAGGACGTCTTCCGCACCCTGAACCGCACCGTCTTCCAGACGGCCAGAAAACGCCTGCTGGCCACCCTCTGCTACGCCATCGTCGACCCGCGGCGCCTGGAGATGCTCTACGCCTCCGCCGGCCACCTGTTCCCCTACCGCATCGACCTCGAGGGGAGGGTCGAGCCGCTGGAGTCGGTGAGCTACCCGCTGGGCGTGCGCGAGGACGTCGAGCTGGTCCCCAAGGAGGCGCACCTGGCGGCGGGCGACACGCTGTTCCTGTTCTCGGACGGCATCATCGAGGCGCGCCGCGAGGGCAGCGACGAGGTGTTCGGCTTCGAGCGCCTGGAGGCGACCCTGCGCCAGCACTCCCACCTGCCGGTGCACGGCCTGCGCGACGCGGTGCTCGACGCCGTCGAGCGCTTCACCGGCCCGGTGCCGCGCGAGGACGACCAGACCGTCCTCGTCCTCCGCCTGCCGCTGGCCTCCTGAGCCGGTTCAGGCCGTGCCGCGGTTCTTCTCGAGGAACCCGAGCACAGCCGTGTTCACCGTGTCGGCCTTCTCGATCACCACCGCGTGGCCGGCGCCGGGGATCAGCAGGGACTCGCTGTGCGGGATGGCGGCGGCGATCTCGGCGCTGTAGTGCGGCGGCTTCAGGACGTCCTCGCTGCCGCAGAGGACGAGCGCCGGGCAGCGGATCTCGCCCAGCCGGCCGCGCAGGTCGAGGGTGCCGAAGCAGTCGAGCAGGCGCCCGAAGCCGGTGAAGAAGTCCGGCGGGTACTCCGCCAGCCGCTTCGCGCCCTGCTCGACGAGCACCGAGTCGGCGGCGAGGAAGCGGTTCGAGTAGTTGAACGGCGCCGCGATGCGGAACAGCGCCTCGGCGTCGCCGCCGGCCACCCCCCACAGCGCCACCTGGTGGCGCAGCAGCGGCTCGAGGTGGGCGACGCAGGAGATGGCGGTGAGCGTCGCCACCCGCCGCGGGTGCTCGGCGGCGAACAGCAGCCCCACCTCGCCGCCGTAGGAGGTGCCCACCAGGTGGCAGCGCTCGATGCCCAGGTGGTCGAGCAGGGCCGCGAGGTCGGCGGCGTGGCGCGCGAAGGTGTAGGGGCCGTCCGGCTTGCCCGACAGGAGCTGGCCCCGGAAGTCGTGGTAGAGGCAGCGGAAGCGCCCCTCGAAGGCCGGCCGCTGCAGCACCCACGAGCGGGTGGTCATCAGGATGCCGTTGAGGAAGGCCACCACCTCGCCGTCCTGCGGGCCGCGCAGCTCCCAGTGGATCTCGGTGCCGTCGTCGACGGCCAGGCGGTCCTGGAGCTTCGGCGGGGCGGCGCGGGGGGAGGACATCGAGGCGTATTCCTACCAGAAGGCCGCCCCGCCGCCAAGGCGCCCTGATATGCTCGGGGCCCACGCTGGTCCGACGCCCGTCCGTCCAGCCCATCCGGCGGCCGCGCGGTCGCGAATTCCCTCTGAAGGAGACCGATCTTGAAGATCCATGAATTCCAGGCGAAGGAGATCCTGCGCCGATACGGGGTCGCCACGCCGCGGGGACGGGTGACCGACCGCCCCGAGGAAGCCCGCGAGATCTGCGAGGAGTGGGGCGGGCGGTGCGTGGTCAAGGCCCAGATCCACGCCGGTGGCCGCGGCAAGGGCGGCGGCGTCAAGCTCGCCCACTCGCCGGCCGAGGCCGAGGACCTGGCGCGCCAGATCCTCGGCATGCAGCTGGTCACGCGGCAGACCGGACCCGACGGCCAGACGGTGCGCCGGGTGCTGGTCGAGGAGGCGCTCGACATCGCCCGCGAGCTGTACCTGTCGGTGACCCTCGACCGCGCCGCCGGCCGGCCGGTGGTGATGGCGTCGCGCGCCGGCGGCATGGACATCGAGGAGGTGGCGGCGAAGGACCCCGAGGCCATCGTCCGCCAGCACGTCGACCCGCACCTCGGGCTCCTGCCGTTCCAGGCGCGCCGCGTCGTCGCCGGCCTCGGGCTCGAGGGCGACACGGCGAAGAAGGGGACGAAGCTCCTCACCGCGCTGGTGCGCGCCTACCTCGACGCCGACGCTTCGTTGGTCGAGATCAACCCGCTGCTGGTCACCGGCGGCGGCGACGTGCTGGCGCTGGATGCCAAGATGAGCTTCGACGACAACGCCCTCTTCCGCCACCGCGACATCGCCGACATGCGCGACCTCGCCGAGGAGGCGCCGTCGGAGGTCGAGGCGTCCAAGCACGGCCTCAACTTCATCCAGCTCGACGGCACCATCGGTTGCATGGTCAACGGCGCCGGGCTGGCGATGGCGACCATGGACATCATCAAGCTCTACGGCGGCGAGCCGGCGAACTTCCTCGACGTCGGCGGCTCGGCGAGCCAGGAGGCGGTGGCCAACGCCTTCCGCATCCTGGTCTCCGACGAGAAGGTCGACGCCGTGCTGATCAACATCTTCGGCGGCATCGCGCGCACCGACCGCATCGCGCGCGGCGTCGTCGGCGCGCTCGAGGAGCTCGGCGGCGTCGACCTGCCGGTGGTGGTGCGCCTGGAGGGCACCAACGTCGAGGAGGGGCGGCGCATCCTGCGCGAGGCGCCGTTCGAGTTCGTCGTCGCCGAGCACATGGCCGACGCGGCCGAGAAGGTGGTGCACGCGTCGCAGCAGGGGAGGGGTTGAGATGGCGATCTGGGTAGGGGAGCACACGCGCCTGCTGGTGCAGGGCATCACCGGCAAGGAGGGCGAGTTCCACGCCCTCGGCTGCCGCGAGTACGGGACCAAGGTCGTCGCCGGCGTCACCCCCGGCAAGGGCGGCCAGGACGTCGACGGCATCCCGGTGTTCGACACGGTGGCCGAGGCGGTCGCCGAGACCGGTGCCAACGCCTCGATGATCTTCGTGCCGCCGCCGTTCGCCGCCGACGCGGTGATGGAGGCGGCGGCCGGCGGCGTCGCCCTGGTGGTGTGCATCACCGAGGGCATCCCGGTGGCCGACATGCTGAAGGTCAAGGCCTTCCTGCGTGACCACCCCGGCTGCCGCCTGGTCGGCCCCAACTGCCCCGGGGTGATCTCGCCGGGGCAGGCGAAGATCGGCATCATGCCGGGGCACATCCACAAGCCCGGCGTGGTCGGCGTCGTGTCGCGCTCCGGCACGCTGACCTACGAGGCGGTGTGGCAGCTCACCAACCGCGGCCTCGGCCAGACGACCTGCGTCGGCATCGGCGGCGACCCGATCAACGGCACCGACTTCATCGACTGCCTGGCCGCCTTCAAGGACGACCCGGCGACCGAGGCGGTGATCCTGATCGGCGAGATCGGCGGCAGCGCCGAGGAGGAGGCCGCCGCCTGGGTGCGCGACCACTTCGACCGCCCGGTGGTCGGCTTCATCGCCGGCCGCACGGCGCCGCCGGGTCGGCGCATGGGGCACGCCGGCGCCATCATCTCGGGCGGCAAGGGCACCGCCGCCGAGAAGATGGAGGCGATGTCGGCGGCGGGCATCCACGTCGTCGAGTCGCCGGCCGAGCTCGGCGAGACGGTGGCGCGGGCGCTGGGACGGCGGTGAGCGGCGTCCCGGCGCGCCGCCCGGCCGGCGGCGGCTGGCGGGTGCTGGTCGGCGGCGGCGAGTTCTCCTTCGGCGAGACGCTCGACGCCGACGCCGCCTGGCTGGAGCTGGCGGCCGCGGAGGCCGGCGGCGAGACCAACGAGAGCGAGATCAGCGAGGCCAACGAGGCCGGCGAGGCCCGCCCTGTCGGCTTCGTCCCCGCCGCCAGCGGCTCGGTGGACTACGGCCACCACTTCGCCGACTACCTCGAGGGCGAGCTCGGTGCGCTGGTCGAGACGATCCCGATCTACCGCCAGCGCGACGCCCGCCGCGGCAAGAACCTCGAGCGCATCGCCGAGTGCGCCGCCGTCTACCTCGGCGGCGGCGTCGCCGACCACCTGCTCGACGCGCTGGCCGGCCAGCCCGCCGCCGACGCGCTGCTCGAGCGGCTGCGCGGCGGCGGCACGGTGGTGGCCATCGCCGCGGCGGCGCAGGCGCTCGGCGCCTGGGTGCGCAGCATCCAGCGGGGCGAGCACGTGCCGGGCCTCGGCTGGCTGCCGGGCGGCGTCGTCGAGCCCAACTTCGACCCCGGCCACGACCGCCGCCTGCGCCAGCTCATGGCGCAGCCCGGCGTCTCGTGGGGCGTCGGGCTCCCCGCCGGCTCGGCGCTGCTGCTCGGGCCGGACGGCGCCGTCGAGACGGTGGGCACGGTCTACTGGCTGGAGCGGCCCGACGGCGAGCTGCACGCCGCCGGCGAGGAGGCCGCGGACGACGACGACTCCGCAGACGGCAGCGACTCCGAGTGTGAAGAGAGCGAAACGAACTGACGATCCGGCGGCGTCCCGCGCGGACGGCGGCCGGCGATGGAGGTAGACTGATGGCAACGACCCTGGCGATCTTGAAGCCGGACAGCGTCTCCGCCGGCCATGCCGGCAACATCCTGGCCCTGCTCGAGAAGGAGGGCTTCCGCATCGTGGCCTTGAAGAAGATGCGCCTCGGCGAGGCCCAGGCCCGCGAGTTCTACGCCGTGCACCGCGAGCGGCCGTTCTACGGCTCACTGGTCGAGTTCATGACCTCCGGCCCGGTGCTTCCCGTCGCCCTCGAGCGCGACGACGCGGTGGCCCACCTGCGCCGCGTCATGGGCGCCACCGACTCGGCGCAGGCCGAGGCCGGCACGGTGCGCAACCTCTACGGCACCAGCATCGAGCGCAACGCCGTCCACGGCTCCGACTCGCCGGAGAACGCGGCGATCGAGCTGGCGTTCTTCTTCTCCACCGCCGAGCTGCTGGGGGCGCGCTGACCATGTACCGCGTGCCCGACCCCGCCCCCGAGAGCCAGGTCGCGGCCGAGCGCCGCGGCCGGGTGCTGGGGCGCTTCTGCCGCGTCTGCGGCTCGGTCTACCCCATCCACCGCGCCCGCCACAGCGGCAGGCCGGTCTACGGCAAGGACCACGTCGCCTCCCCGTGCAGCCACGAGGGCGACGTCTTCGAGCCGGGCCAGCCGTGGTGGGAACCGGCGGTCGAGGTGCTGGCGCCGCCGCCGCCGGCCGAGGCCCCCGGCGAGCCGGCGGGCGCCGGCGCGCCCGCGAAGGGTTGAGCGCCGCCGGCCCCGCCGTCCGCAGCCGCACCGCCCTCCTCTGGCGGCGCCGGCTCCAGGCCGCGGCGGCGGCCGGCTTCCCGGTCCGCTTCGTCCTCGCGCTGGCGGCGGCGCTGGCCGCCGCCCTGGTGCCGCTGGTCTTCGGGCTGCCGCCGGGGCACCTGCGCGTCTCCTCCGGCGTCGCCTTCGCCGCCGGCGCCGTGCTCGGCCCGGCGGGCATCCTCGGCGCCGCCCTCGGCGCCCTGGCGCCGCTGTCGCTCATTCCGGGCCATCCGTTGCCGCCGCTGCTGCTGGCGGCGGCGGCCGACGGCCTGCTCGCCGTCATCGCCTGGCTGGTGTTCCGCTTCGGCGGCGGCGTCGGCCGCGGCCTGCCGGACCTTCCGTCCTACCTCGCCGCCCTCGGCGCCATGCTGGCGGGCAACCTGCTGGGCGCGCCGCTGCTCGCCCTGGCCACCACCGCCGGCCACGCCTACGGCGTCGCCTTCGGGCTGCAGCTCCTCGGCGCCCTGGCGGGGGCGGTGCTGGTCGGCCTGCCGCTGATGCTGTGGGCGCGCCGCCGTCTGCGCGGCCGCCACGCGCCGGTGCCGGACGAGCGCATGCCGCCGCCGGTGGAGGCGCTCGACGACGAGCGCGACGCCGACCTCGAGATGACCGACACCGAGGCGACGCTGCTCGCCGGCGGGGTGGCCACACCCGACGTCCGCCGCGGCTTCGCCACCGGCGCCGCGCTGGTCGGCGCCGTCAGCCTGGTGGCGTTGCCGCTGTCGATCCTGGTGCCCGGCGGCGCCTACTGGATCGCCCTCTGCTACCTGCTGCCGGTGATCTGGAGCGCGCGCAGCTACGGGCTGCGCGGCGGCGTCGCCGCCGCCTCGGCTTCGGCGCTGGCCTTCCTCGCCGTCGCCTGGGTGCTCGCCCGCCTGCTGCCGGCGGTCGGGCCGCCGCCGCTGTCGGTGTACGCCCAGCTCGTGCTGCTGTCGCCGGTGGGCGCCTACCTGGGGCGGGTGCGCGAGCGGGAGGTGGCGATGCGCCGCGAGCTGGTCGCCCACTCGCGCCTGCTGCGCCAGGACCTCTTGCGCGTGGTGCGCGCGCTGACCTCCGCGATCGAGGCCAAGGACGCCTACACCGAGTCGCACCTACGCCGGGTGGGCGACTACGCCGTGGCGGTGGGCACGCGGCTCGGCCTGCACGGGCGGCCGCTCGAGATCCTCTACTACGCCGCCATGCTGCACGACGTCGGCAAGATCGGCGTCCCGGAGTCGGTGCTGCGCAAGCGCGGCCCGCTCGACGAGGAGGAGCAGGCGGCGATGCAGGGCCACCCGGAGATCGGCGCCCGCATCGTCGCCGGCCTCGACCTGCTGAGCGACGCGGCGCCGCTGATCCTCCACCACCAGGAGCGCTGGGACGGCGGCGACGGTACCGGCTACCCCGGCTACCCGGCGGGCCTGCGCGGCGCCGCGATCCCGCTGGGGGCGCGCATCATCGCCGTCGTCGACGCCTACGACGCGATGACCACCCACCGCCCCTACCGCGCCGCCCTGCCGCTCGGCGACGCGGTGGCCGAGCTGCGCCGCGAGGCCGGCCGCCAGTTCGACCCCACCGTGGTCGACGCCTTCCTCGAGGTCCTGCGCGAGCGGCCCTGGGAGG